>JAISAK010000342.1 GCA_031266695.1 Treponema sp. | reverse complement strand
ATCCGTCCGGTAGGACGGATTTTTTATCATGCCGCCAAAGAGAATCGAACCGAAGCCCCCGCCGAGCAAAGGCGAGGAAAAGGCGCCAGGGACGGCGCCGTCAGGGGGCGCAGGCGTCCTGGAAGCCCGAACCAGGATGTTGAGGGCTGGAAGGCGATTCTCTTTGGCGGCAAACATATATCCGTCCTATCCTACTGCCTGCCCCCGCGCCCCAGCAGATTAAGCGCCAGATCGACTTCGGAAAGGCTTATTTTGAGCCGGGAAGCAATATCCGCGGGGCTTAAGTTCTGGGCCGCCAGGGCGGTAATTTTTTCCCGCAGCGTCTTCTTTCCCGCGGAATCCTTTGCCGCAGGGACGCCACCCGGCGCGGCCGGAAGAATCGCCGGCGGAGGAACCGCGGGGACGCTTTCCCCGGGAGGAGCGGCGTCTTTCACCGGGGCTGCCGCCGGATCCCCCGGAACCGCGCCGCCGGTTTTGGCGCTCCTTCCCAGATTTGTGTAAAGCGCCGTACCGCTGCGGCGCCTGTCCAATTCCCTGACATAAACCGATATTCGGCGGTCCGTATCTTCCAGAAGGCTTTTCAGGACTTTGATACGTTCTTCAATAAGCAGGGAATCCCTGTCGGTCGCGGCGTCAATATCGGCTATCAGTTTAAGAACTTCGTTCCGGTACTCCCCAAGAAGCCGTTCCGCGGAGCTTCTGCGCTTCAGGTATTGGCGGAAATAAATGAAAAAAAGGCCGCAAAGCGCGAGACTCAGGGCCGAAAAAACAAACGAAGGCGTCATTTCAAAATTATAAGCTGATGTCGATATTTCTGCCCAGGGCCGGATCCCGAATTACCAAAATCTTTTTTTCCTCCCCGCCTTCCTCCTGTGAAGAAGCCTTCTCCTTTTCCGCGTCTTCGCCGGATTCCTGTTCTTTCCCTCCCCGCTGCCCGCGGTCGTTTATCTTTTCGGCGCCTTCGCCCATATCCTGAGCTTCGTTTACCGACCGAATGTGCTCCTCGGTCTTGCGCTGCATCTGAGCGCCATAAAGATCCTGCTGAACCGCCAGGCCTTCCCGCTGGGCGCTTTGGGCTTTGCCCACCTTGTCAAGCTGCGTAAAAAGGGTCTGAAGATCAATCGGTTGTATAGCCATCGGGGCCCTTCTTCACCGCTTCGTCGGGTTCTTCATATTTGGTCACCCTGATAAGCCCGTTTTCCAAAATGAAGGTAACCGCCCGGTATTCATTGCGGACATCGTCCCTGGCGTCCTTTATCAGAATTTTCACGCCCGGATATACCTTGGACGAGGCGGAAACCCGTCCCCGTGTTTTCAGACTGTTAAGAAATTCCTGCACCTTTAGTATCCTTTCCTCCGTCTTCTTCAAATCGGCCATGCGGATCTGACGCCGGTCCATCAACTCCTTCATATAGGCTTCCTTGTCTTCGGGCAGGGACTTTCTCTGTTTTTTGATATTGATAAGAGTCTGAAGGTTAAGCTTGATATCCTCAAGCTCTTTTTCCGCGGCTCCCTTTGCCGCGGTAAGCTGTTCAAGCTCCATTTTACTTTTGGGATCAAAGCCGACTTCACAGATTGTTTCGGTTCCGCTGGTGGGATTCCCCAGAACCTTGGCGTTGATTTCCTCGGAAGCCCTCAGGCGGCCGCCCATAATATGGGCGCGCTTTCCCTGGCAGATGATGCGATTATAGGCGTCCACCTGGGAATTGATAATGCCGTCGGAGGCGACCACCATATTCCCGGCTTCGACAACGGCGTTTTCGATAAACCGCGCCCAGATGGATCTTCCCGCGCGGATCATGCCGCCCGACTTTCCGTTTATGCCCTGGTGGATAATGATGTCCCCTTCGGCGTCCAGCTCCGCCTTTGCCACGGTACCGTTGACTTCGATATTTCCCGCGGCTTTAACGGAAAAACCATCCTCCACATTCCCGTTGATGATAACCGTGCCCAAAAAGATGATGTTTCCCGTTTTAAGGTTCACGTCGCCCTGCACGGTATAAACCGGCTCTACGTTGATCTTGCCGCCCGTTACAATTACCTGACCGTTAATATCGGCAATGATAGTTGCGCCGTCGTCCCCTATATGAACGTTCTTCCCCGCGGGGAGGCTTATATCCCTGCCGTTCTTCGCGGGTATTACCTTTCCCGTAACGGTTCTTCCCACTGTTCCGATCTCGGAGGGAATCTTTTTCGCCAGGGGCTGATTCTCCACTACGTTTTGAATAATGTTAAGTTCCTTGAAGTCGATCCGGCCGTTGTTTCCCTCGCGAAGCCGCACCTTGGTCTGATCGGTTTCAAAGTTGTACTGAATATAGGCATCCCTGCCGTCCACGGGCTTGGAACCTTCGGCTACTTCAACCTTTTCCTGGTAAACAGGCTTATCCGCGAAGTCCCGGAGAAAATCTTCTTTGATTCCGTAGGCAACGCGGTTATTGCGCAGAAAGCTCAGATAGGTTTCAAGGGAAAGATCGCAGCCGCCGGTGCCGGGAGGTATCACCTGTATATAGGCTTTCATTTCACCATCGGAGATCTCAACGCTTACCACGCTGTCATTCACCGGCCGATGCTCAAAATCGCCGACCCGGACATAGGTTTCCGCTGCTTCTCTGACTATCTTTGAAACCAATTCCTCCTCTACGCCGGTAACTCCCCGGCTGGCAAGAGCCTGCAGGGCATGGGCTTCATGGGCCTTTCTGCCCTTTCCTTTGGGCGGAATAACTTTGAGAAAAGCGCCGTCGGTATTTAAGTGGACAAAGGCTTCCCCGTCCCTGTCCTCTATAATGGGGACATCAAGCATCGCCCCGGCGCCGAAAGCGTCATCCGTGTTTTTGTTTTTCTTTACATATAACCGTTCATAGGCGCGGATTTTCCAATCCTTCCTGCCGGTTCCAAGAAATCCGGCGGAGCCCTTTTCGGCAATTTCATATTCAAGACGGCGGACGGGAATATTAAGGAGAATAGCGGCTTCGGACACGGCTGTTTCAAGGGTACCGCCCGAAGATTCAACCGCCCGTATGGCCCTGTCCTGTTCCAACTGCTCTTTTAGAATATTTTGCAGCCGGACAAAATCAATCATAAGTTACCCCCGTATACTTATCGGCAACAAAACGAAGGTTTCCAAAAACTTCAGTTTGAAGGGGGCAGGCTTTGTCTGTCCGGCTTCCTCGGATTTATAATACCCTTTCTGATATTTGTGAGTTTTGCCCGCAGATGGACTATGGCCTTGGTATGAAGCTGGGAAACCCTTGACTCGGTAACTTCAAGCACCCGGCCTATATCTTTTAAAGTTAAGTCTTCATAATAGTAAAGGATAAGTATTTTCTTTTCCTTCTCGGGCAGTCCGTTGATGGCTTCCACAATTACCCGGCGAACCTCGTCCTTTTCCACTATAACATCGGGGTTAAGACTTGAAGGGGATTCTATGCTGTCCCCGATAGAGACCTTGTCGTTTTCATCGCCGGAGAACCACACGTCATGGAGGGAAAGAATCGAGGTGCCGGAAATTTTCTGAATGGTTTTTAAGTACTCGGCTTCGTCCATTCCCAGGGCGGCGGCAATTTCCTGATCCGAGGCGACTCTGCCCAACTGGGCTTCCAGGCCGCTGATGACTCCTTCTATTTCGCGGGCCTTCTGCCGCACCGAGCGGGGAACCCAGTCAATTTGACGAAGCTCGTCAAAAATAGCGCCCCGTATACGGGTTACCGCATAGGTTTTGAATTTTACATTTTTATCGGGATCGTATTTGTCTATGGCGTCTATCAGGCCGAAAACGCCAAATCCAACCAGGTCGTCAAATTCGACGTTATGGGGCATGCCCATAGCAACCTTGCCGGCTACATATTTTACAAGAGGAGCGTATTGCTTAATAAAATTTTCACGAATTTTGGGATCCCTGTTTTTGCGGTATTGCAGCCAGAGTTCCTCTTCCGTTTTTTCTTCCGGGAAATTATTCCCCATACCCTGTCCTTATTTATTATCGTTATTCAACACCGTCCGAATACCGGCGGCCAGTTCCTGGGGATTAAAATCCCCCTTCAAGGGCTGCGATTTATTGCCGGCCTTCCTCGCCGGCGGCCTGGGCGCTTCATCCGGGAAAGAAGAAATATCGGCCAATCCTTCGCCCGATCCGGTATTATCCCCCTCCGTCGCGGCCGGGCCCAAAAAAGAGCCCGCCATCGCGTCAAGATCGGGCAAGTCGCCCAGGGTTTCGGCCTGCGCTCCGGGCGTTCCGCCGTCCCCGGGCTTCCCGGAATCGCCGCTCCCGGCGTAGGTCTCCGCGAAACCGGAATTTCCGGTTTTTTCGCCCGAAGCAGAGACTTCCATAGTCCTATTATAACCATCTCCCGCCCCCTGGTCTATACCGGAGGGAACGGCGGGCGAAGCCTCCGGACCCGCGGTTTCGGACGCCTCTTCCCGCCCCGATCCGGATGACATTACGTTGGAGAACAGGAATGAAATGTCCCCCACGGCATCATCCTTTCCCAAATTCCGGAGCATCTGCGGCAGCGGGGACGCCTCGGCCGGGATTTTGTCGTCCTCCACGGTTATATTCACCCTTGAGCCGGGACTTGGAAGGGAATTATCGATTTCCTCCCCGGAATCGCCGGAATTATCGGGAAAAAGCAGTTCCGGAATGAAATTATTGATTAAAAGCCAGACGCCGTTTCCGAAAACAAAGAAAATGCCGCCGAAAATCAGTGCCCTGACGAGAAGCCAGGGGAAGCCGGCGCCGCTTAACGCCCCAACGAGGAGAGAAAGGATTAGTCCCGCGCAGCCCGCAACGGCGCTCCACTTTAGATTAAAAAACAAAGCTCCCCCTCAACGCCCCATCTTTCAGATCAGCCGCCGAAAAACTTTTTCAGCATGGCCCCAAAACCGCCCGCTTCCTTGATTTTGCTTTTGTCCATCCGCTCCACCAGGTGCTGCACGCAGACGCTGGCCTTGCATTTGGGATCTATCACCATAAAAGGCTTCTGCTGAAGAACCGCCTGGGACACAACTGAATCATCGTAGATAAAACCAAGATAATCAACCTTAAGGTTAAGAAACTGACCGGCAATATTTATCATTCTGTCCGCGACTTTTTTGGCCTCGGCAACGCTCTTTGCCCTGTTGACCACGAGCTTGAGCCCCATGTTAAGGGTATCGTACTCGGTCGCGATAATCTTGATGATCCCGTAGGCGTCGGTAATGGCGGTCGGTTCCGGCGTCGTAATGATCACCGCGTCATCGGCGGCGGCGATAAAATCGAGAACATTGCTGGATACGCCGGCGCTTGTATCTATGATAATAATATCCGCGTTGGAAAGAGTGTCCAGCTCGTTGATGAAATTCTGCCGCTCTTCCTCATTCATGTTTGCAATCTGGGAAAAGCCCGAGGCGCCGGCCACAATGGAAATGCCGTACTCTGTTTCCACCAGAATTTCGCGGATAGTCTTCTGCTTTTTGATTACATGGTAGAGGTTGTATTTGGGGATCATGTTGAGCATAACGTTAACATTGGCAAGCCCCAGATCGGCGTCCATGACCACCACTTTTTTCCCCAGCCGGGCAAAGGCAAGGGCCATATTCACCGAAAGATTTGTCTTTCCAACCCCGCCCTTGCCGGAGGTGACGGTAATGATCCTCGTATTTTTTCCTTCCTTTTGGTTTCGTGAATTTTTTTCAGGCAGGCTGTCCCGGACTTTCGCGTCGGCTGCCGCCCCTCCGGAGGAGGAAGTATTTTTCCGCCTAACCATTTCCCGCAGTTTTTCCGCCTGGTCTTCCATGTTTTAACCCCACTGAAATTGATCGTCTTCCTCAAGGGAAAACCGCTTTTCCATTTTTTCCCGGTCCACCTTGAAATCATCCAGATTGATAAGAAAGTGAATCACCCGAGCCTTCTTTATATCATCGGGAACTTTTTGTCCGTCGGTTATATAGGATACGGCTTTTCCCTTTTCCGACAGGATGCTTATCACATTGCCCAGATGGCTTGTTTCATCCAGCTTGGTAAGCACCACCGAACGGTAATTGAAAGGCTCAAAGTGCCGCAAAATTTCGCCCAGGTCGCTGGTTTTGGTACCCGCCGAAAGGACAAGATAAACTTCCGCGCGGGGGCCGCAGGCATCGAGAACCTCCTTCATTTCACCGAGATTTTTCGCGTCCTTCGGACTCTTGCCGATGGTATCCACCAGGATAATATCGGTCTCCTCCGAATAGAGGACTATTTCTTTTTTCAAATCCCGGTAATTGTCAACATAGGAAACAGGGAAACCCATAATATCCCCGTAGGCTTCAATCTGGGCTTTGGCGCCGATTCGGAAGGCGTCGATTGTTATCAGCCGCACGGCCAGGGGAGGATTTTTTTTGTAACCGAAAACGGCGGCAAGCTTGGCAACGGTCGTAGTCTTTCCGACCCCGGTGGGGCCGACAAGTACCAGTATACGGTTGGCCTGGGGAGAATTGCCCCTGTAGATACTAATGCTTTCGCCTATCCATTCCAGGGTCTTTTCTTCCAGGGCCTCGAAATTTTCAAGAAGATCCAGGGGAAGTTCCCCGCGGGCCCTGTCGATTATGCCTTTAATGTAGGAATCGGAAAAATCATTCGCCCTGAGAATTTCCTTTACCCGCGAAAGATTCGGGTGTTCCCCGTCTCCGGCCCCGGCTTCAAGCTTTTCCTTTATCTCCCGCACCTCGTTAAGAATGGTCTGCTGGGTGCTGTCCCGGCCGTTAGCCGCAAGGATCTTTTTTTTCTCCTCCTCAAAATCAAGAGGCGCCGGAGCGCTGCCTTTGTAGGGGCCGGGCTGCAGGGAAAGTCCGGAGACGCTCCCGCCCTGATAAACCTGGGAACCGGCGGCGTTCCTGTTTAAAACCGGCGGAATATAGAATTCAAGCTCCACCCCTTCCCGGGAAAAGAGGCCGCCGAAGATGCCGCCCATCCTGATGCTTCGCTGCCGTACAACGGTAACGCGGGGGCCGTATTTGGCGACAATTTTACCGAGGCAGTCACGGTAACTGGTTCCCTGCTCCACAAAACATTCCATTCTTTACCCCGTTTAGGCAGCCTGAGCTTCCAGCCGGATTACTCCCACCGCTTCCGGAATAACGTCCGGGGCGATTTCGGGAACCGAAATAACAACCAAATCCGGCATTTCCCGGTCGGTGGAATTTTTTACCAGATACCGCGCCTGCTCCGAGCAGAGTACGACAGGCATCCAGCCCTTTCCCTTAACGGTACTTACAGCCTTGTTCAGCGCCTTTATCCACGCGTAATGTCCCGAAGGATCCATAGCGGAAACAACGCCCGAAGGGGTCTCGTACTTGCTGTCAATGATTTTCTGTTCAAGCCCCGCGTCGATGGTCAGCACCCGCAGCTTGCGATCCTCATCCGCGTATTGCTGGCAAATCTGGCTCCTCAGCGCCTGCCTGGCTTTTTCGGTAAGGAACCAGATGTTCCTGGAAACCGGCGCGTAATCGGCAATGGATTCGAGAATGGAAACCATGTTCCTGATGGAGACTTTTTCCCGAAGCAGGCCCTGAAGGATTTTTTGTACTTCCGCCACCCGCAGGCCCGTGCCTTCCCGGAGCGCCTCGTCAACCACGGCGGGATATTCCCTGCGAAGGGTGTCGAGGATGGCCTGGGTGTCCTGAAGCCCCAGAATGTCGGCGGCATGGCGCCTGATGATTTCGGTAAGGTGGGTAGCGATAATGGAAGGAGGATCCACCACGGTATAACCGGCGCGCTCCGCTTCGTCCCGCCGGTCTTCGCTTATCCAGACGCTGGGCAGGCCGAAGGCCGGATCCACGGTTTTCTCGCCCGGCAGATCTTCGGTAACGGTTCCCGGATTGATGCAGAGGAAATAGCCCTTGCGTATTTTTCCCCGGCCCGCGTCAACGCCATTGATCTTGAAGCAATACTCGGAAGGTTCAAGGATCATGTTGTCGATGATCCGCACCTTTGGTATAACAAGGCCGAGGTCAAGGGCGGACTGCCGCCTGACCCCCTGTACCCGCTCAAGAAGCTCGGCGCCCTTTTCGTTGTCAACCAGGGGGATAAGGCTGTAGCCCAGTTCCAGGGAAAGGGCGTCAAGGGGAACCACCGGGGACATTTCCGCGCCCTCTTCTTTGGTCTTCTTCCCTTCCTTGGTTTTGACCATCATTTCATTGAAGCTTGCCTCCGTGCGTTTTTTGCGTCCAAGCCGGAAAGCATACAGGCCGAGGAAGGCCGCCATGGGGAAAAGCACGTACCAGGGAAAACCGGGCAGCAGGGAAAAACCGGCAAGCACCACGGCGCAGATCCAATAAATGCGGGAATCCCGGGTAAACTGCTCCTTTACCTGCTCGGAAAGGTTGCCCGAAGCCGCGGCCCTGGTAACCACGATGCCCATAGCGGTTGAGATGAGCAGAGCCGGAAACTGGGAAAGGAGCCCGTCGCCGATTGAGAAGCTGATGTAATTGCTTACCGCGGAACCCAGGGGTTCATCGTGCAGTACCGTTCCTATAATAGTGCCCCCGAGTATATTCACAACGGTAATGAAAATTCCTACCTTGACATTGCCGGAGATAAATTTACTCGCTCCGTCCATGGACCCGTAAAAATCCGATTCCATCTGTACCTGCTTTTTTCTGGCCTGGGATTCTTCCTCGGTAATGGAACCGGAACTGTACTCGGTCTCTATGGACATCATCTTTACCTGCATGCTGTCCAGGGTAAAACGCGCCGCTACTTCGGAAACCCTGGTTGCGCCCTTGGTAATGACCACCGCCTGAACCGCGATAATAACGATAAAGATGATAAGGCCGATAACGATACCTTCGTTTCCGCCGGAACCGACCACAAAGCTGGAGAAGGCCCGGATCATCCGGCCGTCGAAACGGGCCCCGTCCCTCAGGATAAGCCGCGTGGAAGATACGTTCAGGGCAAGGCCGAAAACAGTGGTCACCAGGAGTACCGTCGGGAAAAGGCTGAATTCCGTGGGCCGCCGGATGTAAAGCACGTTAAGCAGGACAAGAAGGGAGAAGATAAGATTCAGGGCCATAAGCAGGTCCAGCAGCACGGTCGGGAGGGGGATGACAAGCATAATCACCACCACTATCACCACAACCGGGATATAGAAATCGCCCACCCTTGAAAGCAGATTCCTTGAAGCCCCTTCCGTTCTATTTACGCGTAGCGCGTCAGCCATAACAAATACTCCTCAAAATTACCCGCTTCAGGCACGCAGCCCTTCCGTCTTCCGCCGGGCCTCGTTGATATTCCAGACCTTTTTAAGCACCGCCGCCACAAGGTTAAAATAAGCGTCGGGGATAATATCCCCCACCTCGGTAGTATCGTAGAGGCCCCTGGCCAGGGGTTTGTTCTCCACGATGGGCACGCCGTTTTCCCGCGCGATTTGACGTATCCTCGCGGCTGTTTCATCGGCCCCTTTCGCGCTTACCCTGGGGGCGTACATGGTCTCCTGGTGGTACTCAAGGGCTACCGCGAAATGAGTCGGGTTGGTAATAACCACGTCGGCCTGGGGAACCGTAACGGCGAGATTCTGCCTTAAAAGATCCCTGAAACGGCTTCGAATTCGGGACTGTACGGCCGGATCGGCTTCGTACATCCGCATTTCTTCTTTTATTTCCTGCCGGGACATCCGGTTCCGTTCCCTGAAACGCCAGCGCTGAAACAGATAATCCGGAATGGAAAGGAGCAGCAGGAGCAAAGCCGAAATAATAAGCATCCGTATCGCAAGCGAGGCAATGGCGGTAAAGCCCGTCCAGAGGCTTGCCTTCTGAAGATTGATAAGCTTCTCGATATCCATACGGATAAGGATAAAAGCCACCGACCCGATAATTGCCATTTTGACAAGGGCTTTGAAAAAGTTAAAGAGCCCGTCAACCGAACCGATGGTCCGCCGGAAAAACTGCCCCACCCTGGGGAGGATTCTTGAAAAATCCGGAACCAGGGGTTTTGTGGTAAACAGGAATCCGGTCTGCATCAGATTGGAAAAAAGCGCCGAGAACACCGCCACGGCGAGAACAGGCAGGGCAAGCCGCGCGAGGTAACGGAAAAAAGCCTGCGCTACAAGGCGGTCCCTGACGGGGTCAAGTTCCGTCAGCCGCAGCAAAAAAAAGTTCATCATTTCCATACAGGTTCGCAGCATGGAAGGGGCAAGGAAGATCAGCGCCAGCGCGGGGAAAAAAGCCCCAGGGCACTTATCAATTCCTGGCTTTTGACAACCTGGCCTTCTTCGCGCAGGCGCCGGAGTTTATGCTCGGTAGGTTCTTCGGTACGCCCCTGGGCTTCCGCGTTTTCGTCGGCAAACCACTGGAGGTGAACGGCGGCGGCCGCGGCCAGGGAAGAGGGGGCGGGAAACGCGGTGCGGACAGGGAACAAGGCCCCTCCGTTACGCGCAACGAGAAGTATCCCCTCCCAATCTCCGCCGCGCATCAGAGAGCCTCCCCTATCGGAGAGCCAATCCGCGTATAGAGAAGCTCAATGCTGCCGAAGCCGGAATCCACCACGCGGGCAAAGGCTTCGGTCATAAAGGGAAGGGCCGCGAAAAGGAGCAAAAAGGCAACGGTAATGGAAATAGGAAAGCCCTCCGAAAGTATGTTGATCTGGGGCGCCGCCTTGGAAATCAGTCCCGTTGCCAGGGAGGTAAGAAAGAGGGTTCCCAGCAGGGGCATGGAAATGACAATCGCGTCCATAAAAAGCCGGGGAAGGCCGGCGGTGAACATGCCGATTACCGTTTCCCGCCCCGTTACCAGCGCGACAATGTTGAGGGCCTGGACGGAACGCCGGAATCCGCCGAGAAAAAGCTTCTGAAACCCGTCCACGGAAAGAAAAACCAGCATGGCTACAAGATAGAGGTACTGGCCGAGAAGGGGGTTTTCAATCTGGGACAAAGGATCGAAGGTTTCCGAAGCGCCGAAACCCATCTGAAGGGAAAAGAACTGGCCGGCGGTGGAAAAGGCGGAAAAAATGACGGTAAGGAAAAATCCGAGGATGATTCCGATGATTCCCTCGCCGATAAGGAGGAGCAGGAAACTGAGGCCGAAGGGTTCAAGGCCGGTTTCGGCAAAGGCGCCGCCGGCAAGCACGGGCTGTCCCGCCATGTAGGAAGCCCCCGCGGCGGGGAAAATCGCAAAGGCGGCAAAACCCGCCAGGGCCAGCTTTGCCGCCTGGGGTATAGAGTCCGAGGAAAGGAGAGGGGCGGTTTCGATCATGGCTAAAGCCCTGGCCGCAATAAGCAGAAAGGCTGGCCCATAACGGAGGATATCATTAAGAACGCCGGACTCTATCACCCAAAACTCCTTTCTTTTTTTTAACGCGCCATATCAGGGATTCTCCTGAAAAGCTCCGTGGTATATTCCCCCAGGGAATTAAACATCCAGCCCCCGAACAGGGCAAGAACAAACAGAATCGCAAGCACCTTGGGCACAAAGGTCAGGGTCTGCTCCTGTATGGTGGTAGTTGCCTGTAAAATCGCCACTACCAGCCCCACAATAAGCGCGGCGGACAAGAGAGGCGCCGCAAGGAGAAGTACCTCCCTAATTCCCTGCTGGAGCAGTGTTACCACCTCGCCGATACTCACGGGCGCCCCTTATACAAACGAACGGACCAATTGATCCGTCAGAAGCCCCCACCCGTCCACCAGAATAAAGAGGACGAGTTTGAACGGCATGGATATCATCACCGGGGGCAGCATGATCATACCCATAGACATAAGGGCGCTGGCCACAACCATGTCGATTACGATAAACGGAATAAAAAGCAGAATGCCTATTTTAAAGGCAACGGTAAGTTCGTTAAGGATGAAGGCGGGAATAAGAACATAGGTCGGCACGTCGGCCAGGGTGTTGGGACGATCAAGCCCCCGCATTGCCATAAAGAGCCGGATATTGTCCTGCCGTGAACGCATCTGGCTGAACATAAAAATCCGCATCGGCGCTTCCGCTTCACGGTAGGCCTCCTCCACGGAAAGTTCCCCCGCGGCAAGGGGCTGGACGGAATTAGTATAGATCGCGTTGAAGGTAGGCCACATGATGAACACCGTCATAAAAAGGGAAATCCCCAGAATAACCTGGTTGGGAGGAACCTGCTGGAGTGAAAGCGCCCGTTTGACAAAATCCAGCACTATGGAAATTCTGAGGAAGCTGGTCATAAGTATAATGATGCTCGGCGCAAGGGAAAGCACCGTAAGGAGGAGGAGGAGTTGAAGGGAAAAAGCTACTTCCTGACCCGTGGTCGGATTGCGCACCGTAACATCAATAAAGGGAATAACCGGCGCGGGCGGCGGCGTGGGCATATTTGCAGTTCCCTGTACCGATAAACCGGGGAAGGGCTGCCCTTCCGCGGCCTGCGCCCCGGCGCGGGGAAGCGCGAAAAGGCCAAAGCCGGAGAGCAGGCAAAGAACCAGAAACCCGCGGGAAATTCCCGCTGTAATTCCGCGCGTCATCTAAAGCCCCTTAAGCCTTTCGCGGCGCCTGCGGATGGAATCCGCGCCGGGCAGGGAGTTGTCCGCAGGTATTCCCAGGCGGCGGATAAGGGTCTTGAAATCGAGGAAGGGGCCCTCCTTTTCGGCGGTTTTTTTGGAATCGTCAAGGAACATGGCGTTAAGAATATCCTTGTCTTCGATCTCGGTAATAAGATTAACGCCGCCCTCGGCCGCTCCCACAAGCCAGGCTTTGGATCCGGCCGATACCACATGGACATAACGGTTAAATCCAAGGTGGGCGCTTGCCAGAACCTTGAGGAAGGGATCCTGCAAATCCTTCTTTCGTGACGCCCTCTTGATGAAAAAAACCACGCCGTACACGGCGGCGGCGACAAGGGCGAGGGTCAGAAGCATTCTTAAAATAAGCGATACCGAAGAAACGGACGCCGCCGGAACGTCCCCGGTTCCGGCGGCCGGCTCGTCAAAGGCAAGGGAACGCTCGGCCGCCTCAATCGGATCAAGGGCCTCCCGGGGAACGGAAAAATCCTGACCGCTTGGGGAAATATCGCCGGGCGAATCTGTCTGCGCGGATAATTTTGCCGTATTTAGGCAGAGTCCCGCCATTATAAAAACAGCGGCAAACAACGGGCGAACAATGTTTAAAGACAATTTCAGTTTTTCCCCTCCCAAGTAGAAACTGACTAATTAATTATATCTTTTTATCAAAATTATTGCAACAAAAAGTAGGGAAAAAGGTGAGGAAGTATGCCCTGCCGCGCGCTATTTCAGCGCCCAGACCAGGCCGCCGCTAAGGAGCGCCGCCGCCGGTACGGCTATCAGTGTAAAAGTCTTCCAGAACCGTGAGTTTTTTTCGTATTTCGCCGATAAGGACGACTGCTTCCTGTAGGTTTTGGACATTTCGTCCAGCCGCGTCTGTAAGTCCCTCAACAAGCTCTCC
>JAISAK010000307.1 GCA_031266695.1 Treponema sp. | reverse complement strand
CTTTATACGGCACAGTGTAATCATACCCCGAATTGTGGGTCAAGTTTAGCCGCTCTGCGGCGGGGTAGTTCATGCGTGAAGCGCAACAAACTCCTAGCGGGAATAGGCGGTAAGCTCTTCCGCGCTGAGGAGTTCCAAAAAATGGAAGGTTTCGTTCCCGCCCTTGTTTTCATCGGTTTTTATTTTACCCACCCGAAAGGCGATCATCCTGTTGGTGGGGAGGGGGAGGGGAAGACGCCGGCCGTTGATATCCACAATGTCGCTTATTGAAAGGGGCCCGCTTATTTCCTGTACGTCCCCTTCGGGGAACACAATAAAAAAATCCTGCGTGAACATAGGGGAATGATACCGAATGTTGAAATTGCTTTCAATTGTTTGAAAGGCGGTTCGTTCTAATAAACATGCGTATAGGGGAAATTTTAATATTTCGTTACTATTTATAATTTTTTCCGCTTTTTCTGTTGATCTTGGCCTTTAAAAAGTTATAATGCTATTAGTGGGATATGGTGGTAAATAAGGATATTTAAGGGAAAAAGGTGGGAATAGAGCTTAGGACCGGAACATTTCCAGGAACACTCGATGAAAAAGGGCGGGTTAGTATTCCCGCCCGTCTCAGGGAGTGGTACTCGGGGGAGCTTATCATTGCCCGCGGGGGTTACCATCCCTGCGCCCAGGTTATGATCCCCCGGGTCTGGGAACAGTATTCCCAAAAGCTCATGAATTCCGAGGCGGTAGACGAGGATGATTACGACCTTATTCAGCATCTCTATATCCATTCCGCCCAGGTAGTGGAGATTGACAAGCTGGGACGTATTCCCGTGCCCCCGGATACGCGGAAATGGGCCAATCTGACCAAGGATTGCCTTGTTATCAGCGCCGAAAACCATCTGGAGATATGGGACTACGAGGGCTACTACGGGTATCTTAACGAGAACAGGGCAAGGGCGCAGGAAGCGGTAAAGAAAATGGGGGTTGTAAGGCTTTTCAAAATGAAGGGTCGGGACGGAGACTAGGGCAGGCTGCCGATGGATTTTACGCATACGCCGGTTTTGCTGCGGGAAACCCTTGAGTATCTTGCGCCCCGTTCTGCCGGGGAACTTATGGTGGACGCTACCCTTGGGGAGGGGGGGCACAGCTACGCTTTTTTATCCCGGTTTCCCGGTTTGACGGTAATCGGGGTTGACGCGGACAGGGCCATACAGGACAGGGCGAAGGAAAGGCTTAAGGAATTCGGGGACAGGGTGCGTTTTTATACAGGCTGGGCCCAGTCTTTTTTCGCCGAATACCCCGCGGGGCTCAAACGGCCGGACACCGTTTTGGCCGACCTTGGGATAAGCCTCTTCCATTATGAAAGAAGCGGCCGGGGTTTCAGTTTCAGGAAGGACGAGGCCCTGGACATGCGGCTGGATACTTCGGAGGGCCTTTCCGCCGCGGACCTTCTGGCCCGGCTGCCGGAAAAGGAACTGGCCGATCTTCTGTTCAACAACGCGGGGGAACGTTATTCCCGGCGTATTGCCCGGGCCGTTGTCGACCAGCGGCGGCACGGGGCCCTTAAAAGTTCCGCCGCCCTTGCCGGGGTGATTGAAAGGGCGGTACCGGCTTCGTACCGGCGCGGCCCCATACATCCGGCGACCCGGTCTTTCCAGGCCCTGCGGATAGCCGTTAACGGGGATCTTTCGAGGCTTCCCGATCTCCTTGAGGGCGCGTTAAGGATTCTTGAGCCGGGGGGGAGGCTCGGGGTTATCAGTTTTCATTCCGCCGAGGACAGGGTGGTAAAAAATTTCTTCCGGGAGAAGAATAGAAACTGTACCTGTCCTCCGGAAGCGCCGATATGTAAGTGTGAAGGAAGAAGGGCGGTTAATATACTGACCCGGAAGGGCATTGTTCCCGGCGACGCCGAAATAAGGGAAAACCCTCCGTCCCGGAGCGCCCGGTTACGGGTGGCGGAGAAAGTTTTGGATGAGGACGAACAGAGATGAAGCGGTATTTGTTTTTGTATTTTGTGGTTTTGACTATACCTCTTTTTCTGGGCCTCAACGCGTGGCAGTCAAACCGCTACATCGCCCTTCAGCGGGAAATTAAGCGCCTTGAAGAGGCCCAGGCCGAATGGGTGGAGAGCAACAGGCGGCTTATCGCGGGTATTGCCGTGCTTTCATCGCCGGAACGGATAGAGAATATTGCCCGGAAAGATTTAGGATTGAAAAAAATAGAACCCGAAGACGTGCTTCAGGTAAAAATCGGGGAGGGGAAGGGGATTGGCCTCTGAGAATAATTTGCTCATGGATTTTGCGTCGCTGTCCCGATCTCTTGGCGCGCGGCATCTTTCTTCCGGATCCGCGCCGGGAGCGGGCCGGGGGCCCGGCTTTTCCTCGGTAAGCATTGATTCAAGAACGGTAAAACCGGGCGCGCTTTTCGTCGCCCTGGCCGGGGAAAAAAGCGACGGCCACCGTTTTGTGAAAGCGGCTTTTGAAAAGGGGGCGGCCGGCGCTATGGTAGATTCCGCCGGGCTTGAGGAATTTAAGCTTGCGGAACTTGCCCGGTCAACGGGCAGGGAACTCCTGGCGCTGGACAACACCCTGAAGGGGCTGCAGGAAAGCGCCCGGCTTTATCTTGAAAAATTCCCCCGGCTTTTAAAAATCGCCATTACCGGATCGGCCGGAAAATCGACCACCAAGGAAATTGCCGCGGCCATTATCGGCGCGGAAAAAAACACGGTGATGAATTCGGGAAATCTCAATTCGGAGACGGGGCTTCCCCTTTCGGTGTTCGAAGTGCGCGCCCGCCACGAGGTGGGAATTTTCGAACTGGGCACAAACAGAAAGGGGGAGATTGCGGAACTCGCGGCGGTGCTTAAACCAAACATCGCCCTCATCACAAATATAGGTTCCGCCCATATCGGAATCTTCGGCTCCAAAGGGGCGATAGCTGAAGAGAAAAAAAATATTTTTTCCCGCTTTACGGGAAACGAGCTTGCCCTGATCCCCGACGGAGACGAGTACCGTGATTTCCTTGCCCGGGGAGTAAAGGGACGGGTCTGTTTTTACGGGAACCGTTCTTTCAAAGAGCTGGGCGGAGTGAAGAGCCTGGGGCTTGGGGGAACCGAAATCCTCTGGAACGGCGAGGCTGTCCGTTTTGCCCTGCCGGGCCGGCACAACCTTGCCGACGCGATAGCCGCCCTTGCCATTGCCCGCGAAATTCCCGTCGGCGTCCGCGCCGTAAAGCAGGGGCTCGAAGGGGTCAGGCCCCTTTTCGGCAGGAGTGAAATTCTTGAGGGCCCGGTGACGATCATTCGGGACTGCTACAACGCGAATCCCGAATCCGTGGAACAGGCCCTGGACTTCTGCGACAGTCTTGACTGG
>JAISAK010000293.1 GCA_031266695.1 Treponema sp. | reverse complement strand
GGCGGTCAGGAAAAATGTTTCCGTACCGTATACCCCAGGGGCTTGAGGCATTTGTCCAGAAAAGTTTTATAGCCGCACACCGTCCCGCCGGCCCCGTAGTACATCACCGTTCTCATGCGTTTGCATCCTCCGTTGCACATCTTTAGATAAGCACAGGAAAGGCAGAGCTCCGGCAGTTCCCGCCTTTCCTCAAGAAAGGCCCGCATTGTTCCGGTATCAAAAAGCTCGCGCAGGGTATGGTCTTTCAAATTTCCGGTGTTGTAATTATCAAGGACATAAAAATCGCAGGGGTACGTGCTGCCGTCCGCCTCCACTACATACTGGGGATGGCAGCGCCCGTCAATTCCGCAGGCCGCGGGGAGGCCCCTGAAAAAGAAATTCGCCGTATCATCGAATAATTTGACGCTTATGTATGATCCGTTCTCCAGTTCCTCCATCCACCGGTAATAGAGCCTGGAATAGAACGAAGCGAATTTGGCGGGCCTTAGCGCAAAGGCCGGAGCGTTTTGTTCATCCAGCCCTTCCAGGCAGGGGATAAACTGTATGAAGCTGATTTTTTCTTCTTTGATAAAACGCCATACCTTATCTGGTTCCGCCGCAAGTTCGTTGGTAAGAACGCAAAGGATGTTGTATTCCACCTTGTATTTTTCCAGCAGTTTTTTGCTTTGGATGCAAAGATCAAAGGTTCCTTCCCCGGCGGCGCCGGGCCGGTTTTTGTCATGAAATTTTTTGCCCCCGTCAATGGAGAGCCCCACAAGAAAATCGTGTTCTTTAAGGAACGAAGCCCACGGGTCATCGATAAGCAGTCCGTTGGTCTGAAGGGCATAATGAACCTTTACATCCTTGCCGCGCAGGTTTGTATGGGACGCGGCGGTCTCCGTAAACTCCCTGAACCAGTCCAGGCCGGCCAGGGACGGTTCGCCGCCCTGGAACGCAAAGGTTACTTCGTCCCTGCCGTCCAGATCTTTGTAAACATTCCCGATGATCCGCTTCATGGTACGGGAATTCATGATCCCGTAGGAACGGGTCTGCCTGTGTCCGCCGATATCATAATAAAAACAATAGCGGCAGCGCATATTACAGAGGGATGACGCGGGCTTTATGAGAAGGGACAAACGCTTCATGTTTCAGGCTTCTCTTCTTCTTCCTTTTTGAGGAGCCCCCGGCCCATTAGAGCCGCTATGGTCTGCTGGAAAATAACCCCCAGTACCGCCGGCAGGGCCGCCGGGCCGGGGAAAAATTCGATCCCCAGGGTCATGGCCGCGCTGGTATTGTGGAGCCCCACGCTAAAGATAAGGGTGGCCTGCCTGGCCCGGCTCTCCCTTCCCAAAAGGCCGATGATTTTTCCGCAGACAAACCCGGAGGCGGAAAAGATTATGCACATGGCCCCTATGAGCCAAACTATGGGGTTTTCGGGATGAATCTGGGGGGCCACCGCCGCAGCATTGGCGGAGATCACCAGGACGATACAAATCTTGGAGAAAGGGCCGAGATAGGGGCCCGCCGCCCTGGGCACGGCCCCCCGGCTCACTTCGTTCAGGGCGACGCCTATTATTGTGGGGACCACCACCATAAAAATAAGGGAAACCGCAATGCCGGTCATATCCAGGGCGGCTTTGGTTCCCAAAAAAATACGCACCGTAGCGGGAACCACTATAGGCGCGAGGATTGTGTCCAACAGGATCAGGGCAAGGGAGAGGGCGGGGTCCCCCCGGAAAACAGTGGTCCATATAAAACCGGTTACCGCGGTGGGTACGGCGTAGAGGAGCACGTAACCCGACACAATATCCGCGTCGCCGTTGAAAACAAGGCCGCTTGCCAGCATCACCCCCAGGGGCATGAGAACATGGGCGGATAAAAAGAACAGAATGATCAACAGGGGGTTGGTTACCGCCATCCCAAGTTCCCTCACCCTCAGCTTCAGGGCGCCGGACAGGGTCATGATTCCGAAAAACCATGGGACAAGGGGCCTCAGGGTGAGGAAGAAGGAAGTAAAAACAATTCCCAGCGCAACCCCCAGGGGAGTGAGCAGGGGCATCATCCGTTCAAGGATCTGGTTGGCCGCGGAGGCAATTTCCACGGGTTTTCGTTTAAAAATCATAGCCTTTATATAGGCTGCTTTACGGAACGGATACGCGCTATTTCCGCTTCCTTGAGAGGCACGGGGCTGCCGACACGGTTGGCAAGATCCAGAATCGCGGCGCTGGCTTCGGCCGCTTCCAGACGGGCGCAGGCTTTGGCGGCGGTGCTCCCGACGGCCAGGGCCCCGTGATTTGCCAGTAGTATCACGTAATGATCCTGGATGAGGGGCTCTATCCCCGCGTATATATCCCGGCTGCCCGGAGATCCGTAAGGGGCTACCGGAATTTCGGAAAAGAGGGCCAAAAATTCGGGATAGCAATTAGCGGTAAAGGTTTTATGGCAGATGGCATGGGCGGTCAGATAGGGCGGATGAGCGTGGGCAACGGCGCCTATTCCTTCCCGCATACGGTACAGGGCCGTATGCATGGACAATTCGGAAGAAGCCTTAAGCTCTCCCGCTACCTGACCGCCTGATTCGTCATATACCGCGATCATGGCGGCGGTAAGGGAGCCTTTGCTTGTCTGGGTAGGGGTAATATAGAGGAGCCCGTCTCTTTTTACCGAGATATTGCCCTCGAAGGTGCTCATGAGCCCCTTCCTGTCCATCATGTGGGCGGCTTCGAGGACATCGTTAATTGCTTCCTGACTGATGTTCACGCTCATTATGGTTTATGCTGCTCCTGGAACCAGAGCCGGTTGGTTTTGAAACCGGCTTCCGAAGAAGCGGCCTACCGGGCTTAATGTCCGGCCCGCTTCTTCCCTTAAATCTAAGGTTGGGGTTTCAAAATCCGGCATTTTGAAACCGCCCCATCAGTATAGCGTAAATCTTAAACCCCTGGCAACAAGTCATCTCCGGGCCTTTTCCAGCAGTTCCCTGTCCGCCAGCAGCCGCGCATCCTCCGGGAATTCTTCCAGGGCCGCCCGGATGAGTTCCCCGGCTTTCTCAAAATCCTGCCTGTTGTACACGGCGGCAAAGCCGTTATGAAGCTCCGCGACGCGGTTGTTCCTGAGGGCCCTTATCTGGGCGTTCAGTTGGGAATCATCGCCGTATTTCTCCCTGGCGGATTCCGCGTA
>JAISAK010000250.1 GCA_031266695.1 Treponema sp. | reverse complement strand
CTTTTCCGGTAAACCCGGCTTCCGTCCAGTTTCCGCTTTGGTCCTGGGTAAAGTCCTGTATTGCCGCCAGGCCCTCGGGCAGCGCAACTTCGGGCCGCCGGACAAAGGATTCAAAATCGGCGCGCTTCAGAAGGGTTTCAAAATTTTCAATATGAAAAGAATAAACATCCACCGCGAACCTGCGGCTGGCTTCCAGGGCTTCGTCGCTGTTGGTACTCTTCCAGAAACGAACAATCTCGCTTATCGAAAGGCCGGTAACAAGGGTAATCGGCGCGGCGGCAAAAACCACAATGACAATAAAGTAGGCCAGAAGCCGCGCCTTGAATTTACTTCCCGTACGCCGGGCTATAATATCCCCGAAAAGATTCAGGGTGGAGATCACCAGGAAGACCAGAAGCACTACGGGAATGGTAAAGAATACAATCAGATTTAACAGCCCCGGAACCTGGCCGCCCTTAAGGGCATCGGAAAAAAAACTGCGGGAAAACAAAACCGTAAGTATGCAGAGAAGGAGATAAATAATTATCAATCCCCTTACACTGACAATAGAATACCTGGGCCGAATCTTAAGAGTCTTCACGGTCTTTCCCTTCGAATGAACAGGCTTTCCGGAAGCTTGCCCGTTTTTCCGGGCAGCTCCGCCTCATTCTTCCTCAAACTTGGACTCAAACAAATGCACCAGGGCCTCAACCGCTTTTTGTTCGTCCTCCCCTTCCGCGACAATTTTTATTTCGGTACCGTAGGCCGCTCCCAGGGTAATAATACCCATAATCGACTTCGCGTTGATGCGGTCCGTGTCTTTTTCAAAATAGATATTGCTCTTAAAGTCCTTTGTGACCTGAACCAGAAGCGCCGCGGGACGGGCATGGATACCGGCTCTGTTTTGAATGGTAATAGTCTGTTCTGTCATTGTTTTCCTTAAATAATATCGTCATGGCCGAAGAATACCGAACGGACGGTATCACTTTCGATCCATTTAAGAATGTTCTGGTTGAATTCTTTGGCCGCGTTGTAGCCCATAAACTTGAGCCGCTCGTTCATCGCCGCGGTTTCGATAATGGCGGGGATATTCCGGCCGGGTTTGACCGGTATCTCCAGTTTGGGAATGTTTACCCCCAGGAATTCCATTTTCTTTTCCTCCGTCCCAAGGCGGTCATAGGTTTTGGCGGAATCCCATTCTTCCAGAACCACTACCATCTGAATCTCCTTACTGTCCCTGATGGCGCCGACTCCGAAGAGGTAGGTGATGTTGATGATTCCCAGCCCGCGGATTTCCATGTGGTGCCCGATAATCTTGTTCGCCCCCGCGCCCATAAGGATATTGCCGTTGACGCAGTGGATGTTTACCACATCGTCCGCCACCAGCCGGTGCCCGTGTTTGATAAGTTCCAGGGCGGTCTCGCTTTTCCCCACCCCGGAATCACCCAGGATAAGAATTCCCAGTCCGTAGACTTCCACCAGCACCCCGTGAATACTCTGCCGGGGCGCGAAAATCTCGGCCAATATCCGCATTATGCGGGTGGAAAAATCGGCGGTTCCCAGATCGGTCTGGAGTATGGGGCACTGGGAAGCCTCGGCGATTTCAAAGAATTCTTTATGGGGGCAGAGGTTATGGGTAAAAATACAGCAGGGAATTGGGTAGGCAAAAAGCTGTTCTATGGTGTCGGTTTCTCCTTCCTTTTCCAGTTTGCGAAGATAGGAAACCTCCCCCCGACCAAAAAGCTGTATCCGCTGATGGGCAAAATCCTCGTAAAACCCCATGATAGCCCCCATCGGCCGGTTAAGGTCGGGGATGCTTATCTCCCGGGTCAATCCCTTCCGTCCGCCGATGCAGTGAAGGTTAAGGGAATTGTGTTCCTTGAGATCGATATCGATCATGTCTAGGACGGTAAAAGCTCTATTAACCATGCGCTAATTCTAAAGGAAAAATAAAGAGCTTGCAAGGAAAGTTTGAGGCAAGTCTAATCCGCGGGGGTCGAAACAGAAACTTTCCACACCCTGCCCGCGGCAAGCCCCCAGCGGCGGCTTACATAGGCGGAAAAAGATTCCGAGGCGGCGCTGAATATTGCGGAAAGCCCGGGCCAGGACAAGTTGCCCCCCGCCGATACTTCTTCTTCGGGAAGCGCGACCCTGCGCCAGGGCGAAACTTTTATCATGTTGTTCGGAAGGGTTTCGCCGAAATAGCGGCCCGCCTGGGAAAGGGGCTGCTGGAGGAGGTGGGCCATAAATTCATTTACCACCAAATAATCGTCGCCGGTGTCGTAGCTCTGAAAATCAAAAAAGGAAGTAAGAAAGCGTTTTGCCTGGCGGGGTAAATTTTCCCACTGCCCGCGGCTGAAATTCCGAAAATCTTCGTCAATGAAAAAAAGGCCGTGAAAGCCCTCGTGGGCCATGAAACGCCGGCGGAGGTAAGGGGCGGACTCCTGTGATATCGAGATGATTCCCCCCTCCCCCGCGCTTATTCCGCCGCCGCCGCTCCTGATAAGGCCGGAGGCGAGGAGTATTTTTTCAAGCTCCCGCTCTTCGGCAAGAAGCGGGAAATTGCTTTTCCGGGCGGCGTCGAAAAACCGGGCAAGGCCTTCGGCGCTGTAATCGTGGGCGTTCCAGCCGTGGAGACCGGCAATTTCCCCGTCGGAAGCAAGGCGACCGCGGAAACCGGCCTTCTCCGTGAAAAAGGCAAGCCGCTTGAAAAGCCTGTCCTGGACGGCGTAATCGGCGGTATCGAAAATAAGGAGGGAAGGAAAGGCTTCCCAGCGGAATACTTCATAGCGGGGATCCCGCCAGGCCTCCCGGGGAAAGTCCAGGATGATTCCGGGATCCGCGTCAAGGGGAAGGGGAAACCGCGGAAGGTCCTGATAGTCAAGAACAAAGGCGCGGACTCCGCCGGCTTCAAGGACAAGAGGTCCGGAATTGGGGGCTGTCAGGCCGGAAGGAACGCGGAATTCTCCTTCGGGGGCCTCAAGCTCAAAACGGCGGCCTCCGGTTTCGAGAAGAGCCCCGCTTGTCCCGCGGCTTGTCCCACTGCTTTGCCCGGCCGCCTCTTCGGTTTTGACCAGCACTTCGGGACGGGCTTCCCGCCCCGCCGCACCGCCGCCTCTTTCGCCCGGCGGGTCAAGGATAAAGGCGCCGTCCCGCCGCCGGTACACAAAGGGGCTGGCAAAAAAGTGCGCTTCGCCGGCCGGCGCGGCTTTACTGCCCGCGGCCCCGCTTCCCCGGTAAAAGCCGAACCAGCGGGGTTTAATGTCCAGGGAACGAATTTCAAAAACCGGCGGCGGAACAGGAGGGTTTTTCGCGCCGGAATCGGGGGGAAGCAGATCTATGCTGAATTGCCGGGGAAAGGAGTTCCCCAGCGGCACGGCATAGTGAAAAACCGTGTCCGCGCCGGCGTCAAGGCCGAGAAAGGCAAGGTCTGCGGGCAGAGCCCAGGAATCCTCCCCAATTCGCAGCACCAGCCGGGCCTTTAGCTCCGGGGACGGCGCGGCGGAAAAGGCGTAGCCTATTTCCAGAGAGGAAGCGGACGGAAGCGGAAAGGCGCCGTTAGAAACATATTCGAGTTTTTTCGGCTTTGAAAAATCAAGCTTCCCCGACGACGCCTCCCCGCTCAATCCGGCAAGGCCGCCGCCGAATCCGGAAACGGGAAAATCGACCGGCTTCTCCCCCCCGCACGAAAGGAAACC
>JAISAK010000222.1 GCA_031266695.1 Treponema sp. | reverse complement strand
GGCGTTCTATGCCCAGCAGGACAAACTTGTGGTCTTCGGCATTCCCCCCGCCAAACCCGAAACCGGCTACGGATACATCGAAAGGGGCGAACTGCTCTCGGTTCCCCACGGCGGGGACGGACATAACCGCAGGCTTACGGAACCCGACGCTTACAGGGTCGCCGCCTTCCGGGAAAAGCCGGACAGGGAAACCGCCGAAAAATTTGTGGCGTCAAAACGCTTTTATTGGAATTCGGGGATGTTCGCTTTTTCATCCAAATTTATGCTGGGTGAATTCCGGCACCTTGCCCGTGAAGTAATCCGCCCCTTTGAGAAGCTCCGGGCGCCCGATGAAAAATGTTATACGTCAAAGAACGGCATACGGATACTTCGGAGCTGGCCGGATCTTGAAAACGCCTACCGGCAGACCAGGGCTGTATCCTTTGACTACGCCATTGCCGAAAAATGTTCCCAAACCGTTATGGTTAGCGCCGGGTTTGACTGGATCGACGTGGGCAACTGGGAGGAGTACGCGCGGCTTCTGGGAAGAACCGGCGCCGAAGTCTACCACGCGGGGCCCGGCGGCGGGGACAAAGAATCCTCCTGTTTTGTGGATTCCGATATTCCCGTGGCCCTTGCCGGAGTTGAGGATCTTATCGTCGTGGTACGTTCCGGCAGGGACGGAGAAATTCCGGCGGTGCTCATCACAAAAAAAGGCGAAACCCAATACGTGCGGGACCTTGTGGAGCAAATAAAAAAAGCGGGAAGAACGGAACTGCTCTGAGGCCCGGCCCGCGGCAATCGCAAAACAGCGCCCTTCACCCTGCGCCGGTTTTATGTTATTCTTATGGCAACTTGGAGGTTATATGGTAATTTTAACGCTGAATTGCGGTTCTTCTTCGGCAAAATATCAGGTTTATGACTGGGACGCGAAGGACGTCCTGGCCGTCGGCATAGTGGAAAAAGTTACCCTGGGGAATTCCTTTATTTCCCACAAGGTCAAGGGACGGGAAGAATACATCGCCAATTACGACTGCCCCACCCACACCGACGCGGTGGATCTGATCATCAAAACCCTCACCGGCAGGGAGCACGGGGTTATCAGCGATATGTCGGTAATCAAGGCCGTAGGGCACCGGGTACTCCACGGCGGCGACAAATTTACCAAATCGGTTATTGTGGACGACAAGGCTATGGCGGCCTTTAACGAAGTAAAGGATCTGGGCCCCCTGCACAACCCCGCCAACATCATGGGCATTGAGGCCGCCAAAAAGGTTCTTCCCGATGTGCCCCACTGCGCGGTTATGGATACGGCCTGGCACCAAACCATGCCCCCCGAATCCTTCCTGTACGCGGTGCCCTACGAGTGGTACGAAAAATATTCCGTCCGCCGTTACGGTTTTCACGGGACAAGCTTTCTCTACACCGCCAAGCGCGCCGCGGTTCTGCTGGGGAAAGATCCCTTCCGGACAAACCTTATCATCTGCCATTTGGGAAACGGCTCCTCGGTAAACGCCGTCAAAAACGGCTGCTCCTTTGATACCTCGATGGGCATAACCCCCCTGGAAGGCCTTGTAATGGGAACCCGTTCGGGCGACGCGGATCTTGCCATGCCCTTCTACGTTATGCGCAAGACCGGCATGAACGCCGTAGAAATGGAAAACGCCCTGAACAAAAAATCGGGGCTTTTGGGCATTACCGGAAAATACGCCGACCGGCGGGATATAGAGAAGGCAAAGCTTGAGGGCGACAAACGGGCGGAGCTTGCCCAGAACATGGAAGCCCACCGGGTGAAAAAATATATCGGCGCCTATCAGGCGGTTTTGGGGCGGGTTGACGCCCTGGTCTTTACCGCCGGCGTCGGGGAGTTTGCCTCCTTTATGCGCGCGAAAATCCTCGACGGCCTTGAGGAAACCGGCATTGTTTACGATCCGGGCAAGAACGACAAGTCCCATACCCGGAACACCGAAACCATCATCTCAAAACCCGAATCGAAGATCCCCATCTATATTATCCCTACCGATGAGGAACTGGTCATGACCGAGGACGCCTTTGCCCTGATGAAGGGAACCTACGATGTACACGCCAAATTTACCTACTCCTTCCAGAGTAAAGACTACGTGAACAAGGGACGCGCCGAGGGCCTCAGGGAAGAACTGGCGAAGCACCCCGAACTTGCGGAAATCATCGCGGCGCCCAAATAAGGGAAAGGCACGGCGGGACCGGAACATGACCGAACTTCTCTGTATCGGCAACGCGATTGTAGATGTCTTTGCCGTTTCCGATTCCCAAACCATGGACAGGCTGGGAATACGGGAGCTGGTACAGCATATCCAAAGGGAAGGGGCGGAAAAAATTCTCGCGGACCTCGGCGCGGGAGAAGCCGTTTTGGGGGCTTCGGAGGGAGCGGACGGCGCGCCGGTATTCAGCTCCGGCGGCGGCGCGGCGAATGTGGCGAAGATCGCCGCCCTGCTTGACATCGGCGCGGCCTTTGCCGGCTGCGTCGGCAGCGACAGGCTTGCGGAGGTCTTCGCGGAAGATCTCCGTTCCGCCGGAGTTGCCGCGCTGCTCGCAAAGGGAAAGGAAAGAACCGGAGTCTGCCTTGTACTCGGCAGTCCCGAAGGGGAAACCCGCATTGCCGCTTCCCCCGGCGCGGCGCTGGAATTTACCGAGGCCGATATAAACGAAAAGATGATACAAAGCGCCAAGGCCCTTGTCCTTGACGGCTACATTCTTGACCGCCGGCCTCTGGTACGCCGCATACTGGAACTGGCCGGCAAATACGGTACGCCCGTTGCGCTGGACGCGGCTTCGGTTTTTCAAATCCGGGAAAGGGCCGCGGAAATACTGCAATACTGCCGGAACTATCCGATTATTCTTCTTATGAACGCCGACGAGGCGATTGCCTTTTACCATGTGCTGAGGAAGGACGGGGACGACGCGGAAAACGGCCGCGGCCCCGGCGGCATCCGCGGCCCCGGAGAAAAACAGCGGGAGGAAAGGGAAAAGGAAAAACTCATTCTTGAGGATATCTGCCCCGTTTTCAAAATCCTTACCAAGGGGGAACTGTTCCCCATCATCGTAATCAAGCTGGGGGGCCGCGGCGCCCTTGCCCTTGCCCGGGGTGAACTATACCGGGAAGAAACTTTTACGGTTGTTCCGAAAAATTCAATCGGCGCGGGCGACGCCTTCTGCGCGGCCTTTCTGGCTTCCTGGATCAGGGGTAAATCCCTGTCCGAAGGTCTTTCCCTGGGAAACAGGGTCGCAGGCGAGGTACTCAAAGTGCCGGGAACGCGGATAAGGGGCGGAAAACTCAAACCCCTCGCGAAGCTCCTCGGAAAATAGGTTGTCCGGAAACCGCGAACCTTCGGTTCGAAGTTTCCGAAGAAGCCTCCGCCGCGCGGGGAT
>JAISAK010000165.1 GCA_031266695.1 Treponema sp. | reverse complement strand
GGAAAGCAGCTTCTTGAAACCGTCTTCCATCTCCCAAAAACGCTTCAGGTATTTAAGCGTGGATATGTTTAAATCGTGGGCTTCCTCGATCATAAGGATATGGCTGTATCCGGCCCGGCTTGAGTTGGTAAGGATCCTTTCCACCTGCCGGGCCTTGGCCTCAAGGCCGCGCCGGGGGGATTCGGTGGAGCAGTCGCTGATAATGGCGTCGCAGATAGTGCCGGTAGTAAGCCGCGTCTTGTCCACGCACCGGGGGGGCGACAACCCGCACCTTCCGCTCCTCCGCCGCCATGCGGTCAACGGCGTAGCGGCGGATGGTGGTCTTCCCGCTCCCGCTCTCTCCCACCAGGGCAACCATGCCCCCCGCCCTGGCCGCCTGCATAAGGTACTCTGCCGCGAACCGGGTGTCGTCGGTCAGATACACGTCGTCCGCTTTCACCACGTCCCCGGAAAACGGGTCTTTGGTTATGCCGAACTTCTTAAAAGTTTTCATCCGCAACATCTCTATACTCCTTATACTCTTTAGGCGGTTTTGCTTTTCTTTTCCGCCGACGCGCCGCCCTCGATAACCAGCCCCCCGGTATTGACGGCGGGTCCGGTTGCCGGCTTCCGCGCTTTAATAAAATCATCAACAATCCTGGCGGGTATCCCTTCGGGGTATTGTTCCCGCAAAGCGTTAATGAAACCCTCCGGCACCCCGCCGCGTTCCGCCCTGACCCGCTTCGCCGCCTCTACCGCGCTGATGATAATTTCGTGGGTGTGTACGGTTTCCGCGATTTCTACGGGGCTGCCCTCGGTATGCCGCATGAAGGGGTTATCCGGGTTAATAAAACTGTGGGCCGGCCCCGCGACGGCGGCCGGGCCGGGTTTTTCCAGCGCCTTCCCGGCGGCCTCCCTTTCCGTGTCCTTGGGCCGCTTGTATTCTTTCCCGAATACCGGGCTTGAGAGGTCAAACCCGGCCTCGTCATATACGACCGGCTCAAGCTCAAAACTTAGTTCCTTCCCCTTGTCCCCGTAGCTGGCGATACAAAGGAAATCCGGTTTCCCCGGTTCCGCCGTTACCAGCAGGGGCTGTAAATCGAGTTCCATGCCGACAAGGATGCCCGGCAGATCCCGGACGCTGTAGCGCAGGGACCGCCCGGCCCGGGGGTGGACGATGCCCGCCGTCAAATCCCCCGCCGCCTTCCGCCTTTGTATGCCGTTGGCGAATACCTGGCGGCAGGTTTCCCCGTCCGGCAGTTCCCGCAGTTTTTCTTTTGGAACGCGCTGCCAGAGGGCGCTCCGGATTCCTACCGCCATACCGGAACGATTTAATTTGGTATCCAGCCCCGGTATCAGATCGGCGTTGTACGCCGTGTACCACCTCTCCGCCGCGTCGTTCAGTTCTTCAATACTGTTCACCGGCTCGAAACGCAGGCGGCTTTCAAAGTGGATCTCCACAATGTTGTTGGATACCTCTACCTGGCCCTTGGCCCGGGGGTTCCCCGGCAGGTGCGGTAGGGTTTTTACGCCGAAGGCTTTAAGCGCGTTGCTTGTCGCCCTGGCGGTATTCGCCGTGCCGCAGTCCCAGATCAGAAGTTCCGGAACGCCGTGGAACACGTTAACGTTGCTTTTCTTTTGCCCCCAGGCGTACAGCAGGAAGTCGTACATGTTCGCCGCCGTCTCGCCCATGGCCGCGTAGTAGCGGGCGCAGACGGAGCCGGAATAATGATCGGTCAGCACATAGCGCCAGCACTTCGTCTTCCCTTCAAGAAAGTTTTTGTTTTTGTAAAGTTCGTCATCGCCGATTATTTTTTGTTTACCGCCGGGGGCGAAATAGATAAGGCATACCGAAGGGTCGGCGAAGTGTACCTGGTTCGGGTATTCGCTGCGCATGGCCTGGTGCGGGGAAGGGACCCTGCTGTCGGCCACCGCCATGTGGTTTTGCCGTAGCAGTTCCCGCAGGCGGCTGTCGCTTACCGGGACGCTAATGCCCCGCGCCTCCAGGATTGACCGGGCCACGTTTACCGGGAGCGTCGCCTTGCCGTTCTTGCGGATGCCCTGTTTAACCATCTCCCCTATGGCGCTTAAAAGTTCTGCGTTCACCGATGAGGCCCCGGCGTCTTTGCGTTTCGCCCTGCCCGAATCCCACCCGTTTTCTTCCAGAACTTTGTACGCCTTGGCGGGTGAGAAGGCAAACATCCGGCACATTTCGGCGACTACCGCCTTGCGCCGGCCGCCGTTTTCGGCGGCGTTCATCCGGTCAACGTATGCCCGGTACATCAGGCCGGCCCCTCCCCGCCGGGAAGATCGCTTATCCGCCAGTCCGCTATCGGCCCCGCGTTGTCAATCTCGTCCGTCCAGGTCTGGCGGATATCATGAAAGGTCTGTATATCGGGGCTGAACTGGTTCAGCCATTCGGAAAGCTGCTGGGCATTTACGCCCTCGATCTTCTCGGCTTGTACCACCAGCGCGTATGCCTCGCGGATCGCGCCGTTCACCCCGGCGATTGCGATGGAATACTCCGCCGTCATGCCGGTCAACAGGCCCCCGGCGATCTGTTCCTTGGTGGGCGGTTGTTGGTAATCGTCGCGGAGTCTAAGGGCCTCAAGCTCCGCCGATATTTCCTTGACAACTTGTTTGTGGGAGTCTTTCATGTTGTCTATTTTTTTTCGTAATTTGCGAGCCTCGACCTCAAGTTCGCCTCTCGGCATCGTGGCAACATCATCATGGGGAATATCTCCGAGCGGTCCGCCTTTGAGGTACTCCTCAACGGCAGGCTTTTCAAAAACTGTGAGCGCCCGGAATTGCCCGACATTCAAAATGTTTACCTCGGTCAACATTTGGGGGGTGTTTACGAACATCTCCGCCATTTTCATACACTGATAGGCCCAAAAACGGGATTTTTCACTAGTGCGCTCCACACAGGCGATAAATTCCCCATGGGGCAGGTGCGCTTTTAGCCTGTGGTAGTCCTTGCCGTTTTGAACCATCATATTAATTGATGCGGCGGTTCTTGCTTTTATCCCTATTTCCAGCCGGGATTGATCAAAGGGAAGTCCGTCTCCATAAAGCTGTTCAGCCTTTTCGATCTCCTTTTGCCTTTTGTCCATCGCCGCAACGGCCTTTTCATCGTTAGGAGCGATAACGTTTCTTTTTTTACCCATTTTTCAAATCCTCCTTGTAAGCCAGGATATAGGCATCGGCAAGTTCCCCGGATATTTTCCCTCCCGCTATTTGCTTTAAGGCTTCCAAATAGCGCATTTGGGGTTCATGTTCCTTAAACGCAAGGAAACATTCCCCCAGTTTTATTGCGCTTTCCTCCCACAATTGAATATTTTGATCCAATGCCCAGAGCGCCTTCTCAACGGTGAGGCCGGGATGCGTCCTGTTGAATTCCTCGGCCATGGCTTTTTCCCGATCTTCTTCTTCCACAGACACTTCTTGCGGATCACCTTCAAAATCGAATATGTCCCGCATATAAAGCCGCATAATTTCCCCGGCAAGTTCCGGCCTAATCCGTCTTGGATACTGTGTGATTTTCATATTCTTCCTCATTGCATTTCAGAGGCGTACTTCGCTTCTTCTTCCGTCAAGCGAAGCCGGGCCTCCTGATAGGACCGCATGATGTGTCCCGCTATTCCCCCGAAGGCAGGCGATAAACGCCACCTTCCCCCGATGCCGCGAACAACCCAGCCGTAGCGCTCAAATAGCGCCATGTCCCGGCAGATATTCGCTTCGCTTGTTTTGACCAGGGCCGCAAGCTCTTTGTTCGCAAGGCCCGATACGTGGTTCGCGTGCAGGAAATTCACGATGGTAAATACCCGTTCCTGGCTATTTAATTTTGATTTTTCCATACTCGATCACCCCGTGGCGAAGCACAAAATCCCGCATAAAAAGGCCCAGCCTGATAAGCCGGTTCCACTTCAACTGTTCGCCCTTGTCCTTGACGCGAACACCGAACCTGTAAATAAACCCTCCCATACCGGCCCCCTACATTTGCCCCTTGAGCAAGTCTTTGTTGATTTCCTCTTTGTCCGCTTCGCAGAAGAAATCGTCCTTAACCTTCC
>JAISAK010000139.1 GCA_031266695.1 Treponema sp. | reverse complement strand
GCGAGGTGGAGCAGAAACAGCTTGATGAACTTCACCTTGCAATAAAGCTCCCCGGAAAGGATAATTAAAGAAGGAGGGAACCTCTAAAAACTGAAGTCTTTAGAGGTTCCCAGGAGATGAAAACCGCGGTTCCGGATAACCGGCGCGGGGGATTTGTTTTGAAGCAATATTTTGAACTTGTCTGGACCTTTATCAAAATCGGAGCCTCCACCTTCGGCGGGGGCTACGCCATGATCCCGGTTCTTGAGCGGGAACTGATAAAAAAGAAGGGCTGGATAACCATGGACGAGGTGATGGATTATTATACCATTGCCCAGGTTACTCCCGGAATCATAGCAGTTAACGTTTCTACCTTTGTCGGTTACAAGCTGAAAGGCGTATTCGGCGGAATTATCGCAACGGTCAGTTTTATCATTCCCGGCGTTCTGCTTATGATCGTTATCTCCGCCTTTGTCCGGCGTTTTGCCGATTACGCCGTTGTTCGGCATGCCTTTGCCGGCATCAGGGTTGCGGTAGGCGCGCTGATTCTCGATACGGTTATAAAACTGTGCAGGGGAGTCTTCAGGGACTTCAGGGCGGCGGCGATATTTGTAATCGCCCTGGTTCTTTCGGCGGCCCTGAACGCCTCCCCCGTGTATATCGTGACGGGCGCGGGCCTTGCGGGACTCCTCCTCTATTCGCGGAAGGCCGGGCCGGGAGACGGCTCCGTTCCGGGAGGCGCGCCGTGAATCTTCTTTTGCTGTACGCGGAATTTTTCAAGATAGGGGTTTTCTCCGTCGGCGGGGGTCTTGCGACGCTGCCTTTCCTCTATCAAATGGCGGACAAATACGAGTGGCTTACCAGGGAGAATGTCGCGGATTTTCTGGCTATAGCCCAGTCCTCACCGGGCGCAATAGGGGTAAACATGGCCGCCCAAACGGGTTTCCGGTGCGCCGGCCTTCCCGGAGCGATCCTCGCGGCCCTGGGGCTTATCAGTCCGGCCATTGTCATCATTGTGATTATTGCGCGTATGCTCCTGGCTTTTAAAGAAAACAAAATCGTTGCGCTGGTGTTTTCCGGCCTTCGTCCGGCCGCGGCAGGCCTGCTTGCGGCGGCCTGCTTCGGCGCCCTGAAAATTTCGCTGTACAACGGAGCGGCGGCAAAGTGGTACGAAATTATCCGTCTGAGGGAATTTGTAATATTCGCGGTTCTGTTTCTGCTTGTTTTAAGGTTTAAGGGACACCCGATTATTTATATCGCCCTTGGCGCCGCCGCCGGGATAGCCCTGGGACTGTAAGCCGCGTCATTTCGGCTTCATGTGTTCCGCAAGAAGCTTTTTCTTGTCTTCGGGAAGCGGAGTGGACTGTTTGTTTTTGAAATCATAGTGAACGATTACGGCGTTTCCCTTAACGCAGAGCCGCCCTTTCTGCCGGGCTTCCTGATGCACGGTGAAGGACTTGACGCCTATGCAGGTTATCCATGAACGGATCTCAACATCATCGTTAAAGTAAAGCTGTTCAATAAAATCGTAATCGGTATGCGCCATGATAAGGGGCCAGTATTGATGAGATCTGCTGAAATCCGGAACAAAGATTCTCCACAGAGGGTTGCGGGCCAGCTCAAACCATACCGCCGGGACGGTGTTATTAATATGGCCGAGAAAATCCATATCCCCGAAACGGGGCGTAACAGTAGTAATAAACATAAAACGCTCCCTCTTTAATGTTAATCGCCCGAGGGCGTTTTTTCAAGTTGCCCTGTATATCGGTCAATCACCCCCTTCGGCGGGGTTATAACCCAGAACACCCGCAGGGTATCCTTTCCCGAATTGGTCAATACATGGGGCGAGTCCGCGCGGAAACTGGCCGAATCCCCCGGATTCAGCCGGTGAACCTGATTCCCCACGGTAAGTTCTCCCCGCCCGGATTCCACCAGCCCCAGCTCCCAGCCCTGATGCCCGTACTCAATGCTGCCGGTTTTTGCCCCCGGCTCAACAGTGATCACGTAGGCCTCAATACCCACACGATCCCGGCCTTCTACCTGGGCAAGCCGCTCGTACAGCACCCCCGGCCTGGTAAAGGAACCCCTCACTTTTTTTCTGACCACATGAACCGAACGGTCCCGCCGGTAATCCGCAAAGAGGTATTCCAAATCAAGGTCCAGGGCGTCCGCCAGGGCAAGCAGGGTATCAATGGCGGGTGAAACCTTGTTCCGTTCAATCTGGGAAACAAGGCTTTCGCTTACCCCTGCCTTTTTAGCGACTTCCCTGAGCGTCAGGGAACGCCGCTCCCGGACAGCCCGTATCTTTTCACCAAAGTGGTAACGCATTTTTAATCTTTAATTATATTATTGATACATGATGATGTAAGGCCGCGGGTTTAGCTGGTACACTTCCGCCGGCGTAAGCAGGGGCTCGTCGTAGCCCGCGTTGGGAATACCGGAATTATAGAAAAGCTTGAAACCCTTAATCGGCATATTTGAAGCCTCGGCGTTATATGCATAAGCGGAACGCTTAAGGTGGGGGTTGCCGAATCCGTCGGCGCAGTGTACAAGGCGTACCCGGCTGAATCCGCTGTCAACCTTTTCGCGGTTCTGAATCATACGCCAGTTGAACTGATGGATCACCAGCATACGTTCACCGGGTATCCGGTTTTCGATGATATAGTCTTCCATAATCTGCTGGGCGCGGTTGATTTCGTCGGCGGTAACCGTTCCTATTTCTTTCATGGGTTTGGCGGTACGCCATTCCGGGTCAAGGGCAAGGTGTACGTTGGAATAACGCAGCCAGGGAAGCATGCGCCGGAGTGAGCTAATCGGATCGTAGCGGCCAATCTGGTGATCGATAAAAACAAGAATGTTATGCTCAAGGCCGTATTCAATGTAACGCCGCAATATTTCATCATTGATGATGCCTATTTCGCCCTCCGGCCAAACAGTACCGTAAATAATATAAAAAGCCTTGAGAACATTCCTGCCGCCGCTTGCCGCAGTGTATTCCGCGGCAAGATTGCTTAATCTTTTATCAAGTTCTTCTATCGAATAACGGCCCAGTATGCCCATGTTCTTTGAGTTGGGGTGGCCGTAAAACGCAAGAATATCGTTGTTGAGCAGCAGAGAGGTATAGTCATTGTTAATGCTGGCAATAGCGTTTAACTCATTCGCCGCGTTTACCCAATAGGGACGGGAAGCTTCCGCCGCGCCCAGGGCGTCAATTATATCGGTAAAATAAATATTCGGAAAAAGAGATACCCGGCTGTCCGGCGTTATTTCCGCGCCGCTTCCTATTACCGGAGAAGACAGGGTCAGAACCTGCGCTGCCGCCGGACGGACAAGCAAAAGACACAACATAAACGAACCAAACAGGGCGAACCCCCGCTTTTGATGAAAAAGGCCTCCGGACATAGTTCTTTATTATCGGCGGAAATCCATGGAAAATTGAGGTTCCCTTAAAAATGCGTGTTTCGCCGCCCCCGAACCGAAGGTTCGCAAACAAGCCTTTGTCAATCGGCAAAGCGCTTCAGTTCCTGTTTTACTTCTTCAAGCCGTTTTGAGAGGGATTCGATTGTGCGCTCAAGCCTGGATTTTTCCTTTTCGAGCTTCAGCGCCGGGTCTTCCCCGCCGTTTTTCGCTTTTAGGGCCATCTTCACCGTGTCGGGGCTTTTCCCTTTGACAAGCGCGGTTTCGGCCGCTTTACGGTCATCCTCGTCCCTGATGCCCGCAAGGAAGCGCATATTGTCCGCTCCGACCGCCGGGTTGATGTCAAATTCGTACATACGAATCGCCATGTTCGCCGCGGTCCGGGGGATGCACAGAACCCTGTCAACATAGTCCTCAAAACGAATCCCCAGGGCCGTGCATAGCTCATGCGCCTTGAGAAAGACGCCTCCCATTTCCTTTACCAGACTGCCGTTTTCCTCGAGGTATTTTTTTCTGATAGTATCGGTAAGCGATTTAAGCTCGGGGGATTCCGAAAACACATCTTTATAAATCTTTTTCGCCTCCGCCTTTTCAAGGAGGGCGTGGAAGACAGCCCAAAACTCCGAGGTATGCGCGCGGGTGGAAAGGGTTCCGCCCCGGGAACAGGCGTGCAGATGATGGGCGTATTCATGAATTGCCGTATAGAGAAGAAGATTGTCGCCGTTTGCCCCTTTCTGAAAGTTGCGGTTGTGGATGATGATTTCACGGGTATCGGGTTTGTAAAGGCCGTTTACCTTCGCGCTTGTTTTCCCCGAATAGATGAGGGAAAAATCCAGGGGCGCGTCTTCTATGGCGAGCAGCTTTTCCTTTACCTGATCCTGGTTCATGCAAAAACCTCCGGCTTTTACGGGGAGGAAGCTTCCTGCTTTCCGCCGGCCTTCCGCCAGAAAGCCTATCCCAATTCGCCGATTTTTTCCATAGCGAGTATTGTTGCCGCTACGCAGGCGGTTTCGGTCCGCAGCGCCCGCCCGCCCAGGGAAAGCCTGAGGAAGCCGGCCTTTTCCAGCAAATCCCGTTCGCGATCGGACCAGCCGCGCTCCGAGCCGACAGCCAGCACCACCGGCCGAAAAGTCGGACTGAGCCGGGACATGGCTCCTTCGGGCCGCACGTTGTCCGCGGCAACGAGCAGCGGGCTCAGCCGGCTTCCCGCCCTGCCGAGAAGCCCGTGCCCGGCAGCGGCCCTGCCCGGATCAAGGGGCCCCGCGGAGGAAATCGTTTCGCCGCCGGGCTTTTCCCAGGGGCCCGCGCACAGCCAGTCTTCAAGGCTTTCAAAGACGGAAAGCGCCGGAATAGTGGTATCCCGGGACTGTACCGCCCCTTCGATGAGCGCCGCCCTGGCGCCTCCCCCGCTGAGAAGATTGGTCTCCCGGTAGCTGTTTTCGCCCAGTTCGGTTCCAACCAGATCAATCGCCCCGACTCCAAGGTTTGAAAGATCCCGAAGCAGGCGGCGCAGTTGAATGGGCCGGGGAAAGCCTACCGCCGTCCTGACCGGCAGGCGGGGCGGCGGCGCTTCATTCAACTGGAGAGAAAAAAGGACAGAGCCGTCGAAGTTTATCTTTTCGATCCTGCCGCTTCCCCGCTGGCCGCCGAGTACCCCCGCGTCAAAGGCGTCGCCCGCTTTCTTGTGAAGCACCTTAAGAAGATGGATGGTACGTTCGTCCCGCCGGGGCAGGGGCTT
>JAISAK010000316.1 GCA_031266695.1 Treponema sp. | reverse complement strand
CGGCTCCTGGACGGCGGAGGACGAGGCGAATATCGGGGAACTCCTTGCCGCCGCTTTTCCGGACAGAATCGCCCGCCGGCAGGAAGCCGAAGGCCGCGGGCCTCCGGGCAGCGGCGAAGGGATCTTCCGCTTTCCGGGCGGCCGCGAGGCGCGGATACGGGGCGCCCTGGCGCGGGAGAACTGGCTCTGCGCCCTTGACGTGGACGCCGGGGAACGGCAGGGCTTTATCCGCCTTGCCGCGCCCCTTTCGGAGGCCCGCGCCCTGGAAATCCTTGAGAAACAGGCCCTTGAGGATATAAAGATCGAATGGAAGGGCCTTGTTCCCCGAACCTTCGAGACAAGGCGCGCCGGCAGGCTGGTTTTGTCCGAAAAACGGCGGCCCAGCCTGCGGAAAGAACTGCTCCCCGCGCTCGGCCCCCTGTTGCGGGAAAAAGGGCTTGCCCTGCTTCCCTGGGAAGGGGAGGGGAGCGGGCCCCGGCGCCTGCTCGAAAGGATACGGTTCTTTGCCGCCCACGGAACCACAGCGCCCTCTCCGGCCGGCGCGAATGCCGGCGGCCCCGGACAGCAGGCCGGGCAGGACTGGACCGAGGAAGCCCTGATTCGGGACGCCGCGGACTGGCTCGGCCCCTTTCTCCGGGACGGGGCGGAGAACGGCAAGGGGCCTGTTCTTGAAGGCGGAGGCCTCCTCCGGGCCCTTGAGAACCGTCTGGGCTGGAAGAACAGGCAGGAACTTGACCGGCTGGTTCCCGAAATGTTTATTTTGCCGGCGGGCAAAAAGAAGCGGATTGATTACAGCTCCGGGGAACCGGTGTTACGCCTGCGCCTTCAGGACGCTTTTGGAATATCATCGGTTTGTAAGATACTATCGGTATCTATTATTTTCCACCTACTGTCGCCGGCGGACAGGCCTGTTCAGATAACCCGCGATCCGGCGGGATTCTGGTCGGGCTCCTACGCGGAGGTTCGTAAAGAAATGAAGGGCCGCTATCCCAAACATTATTGGCCCGAAAACCCGATGTCCGGCGCGGACCGCGGTCAGTAGGTGTTCTCGTCCATTGCCCGGAAACGTTCCCGCACCTGTTGCAGCAGCTCCAGCTCCCGGTTGATGGTTCTTCCGTAATCCAGATCCCCTGTTTCCATTCGTAAAATTTCATCTTCCCAGAACTGGACTTTTTGGAGGTTGATAAAACGGAACCTGTTTGCCCGGGCCTTTTCCGCCCAGGTTTCGGCTTCGTTCCAGTAGTACAGGGCTGTCCGGTAACAGGTCTCGGCGGTTTCAAGGCTTTCCAGGTTCTGCTCCTTCCAGGGGGCGTTGTAGAAATAGGCTTTCCGTTTGTTCCACTTGTTCCCCAGAAAGAGGTACTGCTCAATAAGTTTAAGATTGATGTGGGTATTGAAAAGGTAACGGTATTTTTCCCACTGGGTTTCGTTTTCAATAAGGGCAAGGGCGTAGAGGGGGTTGGCGAAGTCCGCCTTCACGGCCTTTTCAAGCCAGTAGATGTTTTCCATGCTGTCGTCGGGGTACTGAATGTAGTGAAGATGGTAGAGCCGGTAATACTGTTCCTTGTAGGTGACGTAGTAGGCGTTAAGCGGGATAATTGAGGCGAAGAGAATAAGCCCCAGGAGCAAAGATCTGATTGTTTTCACGTCCCCCTTCTTTTACGGCCCAGTGTAATCATTCATAGTATCGGCATTTTTTCCAGGAGTTTGTTGCGCTTCGCGCATGAAACGATATAAATATTCATCTTATGAATATTTATACCTTCCAAACTCCGAAAGCAGACCCGTTAATCGGGATTTTTTGCCCGAACCACTTCGACGAAGTGGTCAGGCAAAAAATCCACAAGTGCAACAGGCTGCCAGTGCCCTCCACACGTCCTCGGCCGCGTCCCCGGCGCTTTTGGCGGCGTCTATCAGCTCAACGCGCACCCCGGCCTTTTCGTATCCGCCAAGCAGGGCCTTGTATTTTTCCCTTACCCTTTGCTGGAATTCCGGATATTCGTAGATCTCCCGAACGGGGCGGTTTTGAAGACGCCGGTGGGCGATTTCCGGGTCTATGTCGAAAAAGAAAAGCAGTTCCGGAAGGGGGAAGGAGGCGTTCAGCAAACGGGGCAGTTCGTCGCCGCATTCGATACCCTGGTAAACCAGGGAGGAAAGGGCGTAACGATCGGAAACAACCAGTTCCCCCCGCCCGCAGCGATCCAGAATACCGTCCGGAGCAAAGAGATGCTCCGCCCTGTCCGCCGCGAAAAGCCGCGCCAGGGTTTCGGGAAGCAGGCTTGTTTCTTTTTTTAACGCGGAGCGGACAAGCTTCCCCACGGGGCCCCCGGTCGGCTCAAAGGTGGGGTAAAAAACTGGGCCCCCCGGAGCCCCGGCAAGGCGCTTTTCAAGCAGAGAAAGCTGGGTGGTGGTTCCGCTTCCGTCGCCGCCTTCAAAAACCACAAAGTTTCGAATAATTCTGTTCATTTTGTAAAAATTATCATGAATAGATCAAAAATACAATTCGAAAGGTTTATTTCCGATACATATTACAGGTAGATGTGTTATTGTTTAAATAAGGTAAGCAGGTGTCGGTTTCTCCAAAAAGAATTGTTAAAAACAGCTTTATGATGCGCCTTGGTGTTCAACTACTCGTTTTTCTGGCTCTTACGGCCCTTACCGTACTGTTTTTTTGGCCCCTCAGCCGGAGCCTTCACGCCGAAATGGAAAGACTGCGGAATGAGCTTATCGGCAAGGCGGAAGCCTTCATCGGAAGGCCGATACGTTATTCTTCAATGGGCCCTTCGCTTTTTGGTACCCTGGATATTCGGAACATCCAAGTGCTTTCCGCGCCCGGGAGCGCCGCCGGCGGAGCGGCGGACAATCAATCCCTTCTTCGGATTTCCCGGTTCCGCCTTTCCTACTCTCTGCCGGCTCTTGTAAAAGGTAAACCGGACTTTATACGGTCGATAAAAATCGACAAGCCGGTCGTTAATTTCGATACGGCCAGGGACGGGGATATTCTGGGGCTTTTTTCCGCCGGTAATACCGACGCGGGGACTTTCCTTAAAGATCTGGCCGAATTATTGCCGAAGCACGCTTTGTTAAACGTGCGCCGGGGGCAGTTTTCCGTTTACGATAAAAAAAACCTGTACCGGGTCAGGAAATTCGGCGTTGATCTCAGCGTAGAGGACAAACAGATTCTTCTTGACGGACGGTGGAGTACGGATCTTTCCCTTAATTTCGCGTCCCTGCCTCCCCTTAACGCCGGAATAAACATGCGGGTAAAGGGAAATTGCTCAACCAGCCTGGATGAAGGAAGCGCCGTAATAAAAATTCCCTCCGTCACGGGGAACGTTTTCGGGATGAAAACGCAGACCTTCAGTTTTGTAATGGAGAAGGAATTTCTCCGGCTCCGCAAAATCGACGATCAGATCCCCCTCGATTTTTCCTTCGCCTACGGGCTTAAGACAGGAAGCGTCGAGGCCTTTTTAAACTGTGACGGCTTTGTCCTTGGGAATATGATCACTCTTTCAGGCCCCCGGAAAAGGGGAAGGACGGCGCTCTCCTTTATCTCCGGCGGCTCCGCTTCCTTTGTGCGGAAGGCGGGGGGCGCCCTCCGGTACAACATAGACCTTGCGGGAAGGACTCCCCCCGCGGCCTCCGGATCCAAAAAAAACGGCGGTTCCCTCCAGAGCCCGGA
>JAISAK010000253.1 GCA_031266695.1 Treponema sp. | reverse complement strand
GGCTATGTAATCGGCTTTAGTAATTCGTTTAACGGCAACACTTACCGTCAGGCGATGGAAGGCCATGCCCGGGACGCGGCTGAAAAGCTCAAGGCCGTCGGGGAGCTCAAGGAGCTTATTTTTGCCGAAGCGAATCAGAACAACAGCGTTCAGGTTCAGCAGATTCAAAGCTTCATTATGCAGAAGGTTGACGCCATCATTATTGATCCGGGTTCAGCCACCGCCCTTACGGGGGTTATTCAGGAGGCGTCCGACGCGGGCATTCCGGTTATCATTGTCAATGACGGGCCGGTAGAGTCTAACGCGGAGCTTTGCTATCAGGTTAACTTCGACGCGGTCGAGCAGATGAGCTTCCTTGGAGAATGGGTTCTGAAACAGATCAACTACAGGGGTAATGTTATTGAGCTTAGGGGAGCGATGGGAGATTCCTTTGACGCCGTTGCCCATTCCGGTTTCCGCAAAGTGCTGGACAAGTATCCGGATGTTAAGGTAGTCGCCGAGATTTATACCGACTGGACAGGCTCCAAGGCCCAGGCCGAGCTTTCCTCGGTACTGCCCACCCTGCCGAAGATTGACGCCATCCTGAACCAGGGCGGCGATTCCTATGCGGCGGTGCAGGCCTTCAGATCCGCCGGGCTTCCGCTGCCGGTAATCGGCGGTGATAACCGCGGTTTCTTCCTTAAATGGTGGGCCAACGAAGCGCCTAACTACGATTCCATTTCCGTTTCATCCAATCCCTGGGACGGCGCTACCGCGGTATACGTCGCGGTGGAGATTCTCAACGGCGCCAGGCCGCTTAAGACGATGATTCATCCTTTCGGCGTTGTCACCAAGGAGCAGGTACAGCAGTTCAAGGATGTTCCCGACGAGGCTATTGCCTGTCCGACCTTTGATCGTGAATGGGTCAAACAGAATATCCTTAGCCAGAAATAAAAATGAACGAAAAGTCCTGTATCGTTCTGATGGAGTATGTCCTGGCCCACGCCGGGGTGCTTGATCTTACCCATACCCTGGAGCCGGGTATGCCCGCGTGGCCTACCCAGGCGCGGTATGGTTCGGTGGTTTATGAATCCTACGATTGGGGCGACGGCGCCGTCCATTCCATGATTACCATGTCGGAACATACAGGAACCCATGTTGACGCGCCAAAGCATTTTATAAGAGGGGGGTGTCCGGTTGACGAACTGCCCCCCTCTTCGATAATGGGACGGGGCGTGAATGTCAACGCCGTGTTTACGGAACCCCGGGGCCTGTTCAGCCTGGAGCGGCTTAAAGACTTTGAGGCGAAGCAGGGTGAAATCAAAAAAGGCGATATTGTCATGTTCCGCTTCGGCTGGGACAGCAAGTACCGTCTTGCGCCTGACGCCGCGGAATATCTGCGGGACTGGCCGGGCCTTGCGCCTGACGCCGCGGAGTATCTTGCCGGTAAACAGGTTGCCGCCGCGGGATGCGACACTCTTGCCCTTGACCCATACGGCAGCGATAACCCCTGCCACCCTATTCTTCTGGGGAAAAATATTCCCATTCTCGAAAATATTGACAACCTTTCCAAACTGCCGGTGTTTTCCTATGTTGTCGGCCTGCCGAACAAATTCAAAGGCGGCTCCGGTTCGCCGATTCGGCTGATCGCTTTTTTTGACCAGGCGGGGGCGGCTTGAATCGGGAACAGGGGCTCTATCTGGAACTGAGAAATACGGATAAGTATTTCGGCATTACCGGAGCCCTGAGGCGGGTTAATTTTCAAATTCACCTTGGCGAAGTGATCGGCCTGGTGGGATCGAACGGCGCCGGAAAATCAACGCTGATAAAAATTATCGCCGGCGTGCTTTCCCCCAGCGCCGGGGAGTTCTACATCGGGACAAAAAAAATCGAGCATTACACCGCGAGGGACGCAAAGGACGCGGGGATTTCCTGCGCCTATCAGGATCTGTCCCTCTGTACCAATTTGCGGGTGTATGAAAATTTCGCGCTTCTCAACATGAGCCATACCCTCTTCGGCGCTCCCTCCTGGCGGAAGCGCGAGCGGGAAGAAACGGTGAAGCTGCTGGAACATTATTTCCCCGGCTGCGGCATTGACGTGATGAAGCCGGTCAGCGCCCTGACCCTCGCGGAGCGGCAGATCGTCGAAATTTGCAAGGCCCTGATGGCGCGGGATATCAGGATTCTCGTGCTTGACGAGCCGACTTCCGCCCTGTCCACCGACAAGGCGCGGCAGCTTCACCGCCTTGTCCGCGAATTAAGCGCCGCGGGAACGGCGGTTATCTATATATCCCATAAGCTTGACGAGATAAAAGAAGTGAGCGACCGCATCGTGCTGATGCGGAACGGGGAAATCGCCGCCGAGCGCCGGGCCAAAGAAACCAGCGCCGGAGAGCTTGTAAGCCTTCTCGGCGGGGAAGTGAAAACCGCGGGAACGAAGGCCGGGGTCGCTGCCCCCTCGTCCGCGCCGCCCCCGCAGCCGGCGGAGAATGATCCGCCCGCGGAGACCGCCGGGACCGCGGAGGCCGCCGCGGTAAACCCGCCTGCCCCGGCGGGTGGGCGCCTTGTCGAGATAAAAAATTTTTCCGACAGGCATCTGCGGGGTATTAATTTCTACGCGGACTCCGGAGAAATACTCGGCCTTTCCGGGCTGGCGGGTTCCGGCCAGCCGGAACTGCTGAACCATATCTTCAAGGGCGCGCGCCGCGGCGGTTCAGCCATATCCGTAAGGGGCAGCGTTTCTTACATCAGCGGGGATCGCGCCAGGGAAGGAATTTTTCCGCTTTGGGATATTTTCGATAACATGCTTATTTCAAGCCTGGGGCAGGTTGTCTCCGGCATTTTCCTTAACAGAAAAAAATCCGAAGCTCTTGTGAACCTTTGGTATAACAAGCTGAAATTCAAGGCCGAGGGAATTTACAGCCCCATCATGTCTTTGAGCGGCGGCAATCAACAGAAGGCGCTTATAGCGCGGGGCATTGCTTCCGGTGCGGACATACTTATTCTGAATGATCCGACTGCGGGCGTTGACATTGAAACCAAGCAGGAAATTTACGGCCTTCTCAAAGAGGCGAAGGCCGCGGGCAAGGCGGTTATCTTTTACAGTACCGAAGACGTGGAAATGGAAATCTGCGATCGCGCCTACATTCTGCGGGACGGTGTGGTTACCGGAGAGCTTGGGGGCGGCGAAATAACCGTGCCGAATATCGTAAAAGCCTCGTTCAGGGAAGTAGCGAAAAAAGAAGACCCCCGGGAAATTTCAAAGATGAGGAATTTTTTTTCTTCCCGCGCGCTTCTGCCGCTTTTTACCATGATTCTGCTGTTCTGCATAAATGCGGCCTTTAATCCGAATATTCTTTCGTATAACAGTATCCGCATGCTCATCGGAGCGGCGGTGCCGCTGGTCTTCGCCGGACTTGGGCAGATGTTCATCGTGGGCCTGGGCGATATCGACATGGGTAACGGCTATTCCATAGGACTGGTCAATGTACTGATAGCGGTTGTACTTTCGGGGAATCCGCTGTACGGGGTCTTAAGTCTTTTGATTTTTATTGCCGCCTATATGCTGATGGGCCTTCTTATTGAGGCGCGGAAGATACCCGCCATAGTTGTTACCCTGGGGGCGCAGTTTATCTGGCTTGGCGCGGCTCTGGTTTTGTCTCCGGTGCCGGGCGGAAGATGCCCCGAATGGCTCCGCCTGTTTTACCGTCTCAGGCTTGCGGTAATACCCATGCCGGTTGTCCTGTGCATAGGGGCGGCGTTTTTTTGCTATTTGATTCTCTTTAAGTCAAAGTACGGAATTATTCTGCGGGGCATCGGCAATAATCCTCAGGCCGTTATGCGCTCCGGCTGGTCTTACCGTGCCGCCAAGATGATCGGCTATGGCCTTGCGGGGACAATGGTAGTCTTGTCCGGCCTGTTTTTTACCGCCGTCAGCCTGGGATCGGACGCCAATGCCGCCAGCTCTTACTGCATGCTGAGCATTGCCACGGTGGTGCTGGGGGGCTGTGAATTTTCGGGCGGCTACATGGAGCCGGTCGGCATCGTTGCCGGCGCCGTCGCAATGTCCCTGATTACCACGGTACTTACCTTTATGCGCATCGGTTCCAATTATCAGACCGCGGTTATGGGAATTATCCTTATTCTGGTTCTGGTAATCAAACTGGTTACCAACCGGTACAAGGAGGCCCGGTCATGAGAAGGTTGAAGAGTTTCGGCGGCTTTATCTGGCCCCTGCTCGGTTCCGCGATTCTCTGGGCGCTGATCGGCCTTGTGTCGGGGAGATTTACGGCCGCCCAGTTTTATACCTGCGCCAAGCTGGCGACCTTTGCCATGCTCCTTGGCCTTGCGCAGATGACCGTAGTCACCTCAGGGGACGGCGCCATCGATCTTTCCCAGGTTTACAGCCTGACTCTCTGCGCCTTTGTGTCCTGTCATTTTATGGTAACAAATATCGCCCTCGGCCTTTTCATGGCAGTTTTCACGGGCTGCCTGTGCGGGCTTGCGAACGGCCTCATCAACGGCTACTTCAGGGTTCCCGCGATGATCACAACCCTCGCGACCGGTTATATCCTTTTTTCCATAAATCTTATCAGCGCCCCCTTCCTCAAGACCCTGCCGAATCCGGCTTTTGTCGCCTTTATAAACACAAGCGCCGGCGGTATTTCGATGCTTACCTTTATCGTCATTCTGGCCGCCCTGCTGCTTTCCCTGCTGCTTTACAAAACGCCCTACGGCAAACAGCTTCACGCGGTGGGGCAGAACAGGGCGGCGGCGGCCTGCGCGGGAATTCCCGTGCGGCCCGTGGTGATAACAGCCTTTACCCTGGCCGGCGGCTTTACCGGCCTGGCCGGCGCGCTCTGCGGCGCTTTTATAGGCGGCGCTTTTCAGGACATGGGCTCAACCTACTTTCTGCCCTCAATTGCCGCTACCTTTGTCGGCGGTACCGCGGCTTCGGGCGGCAGATCCAATGTCGTGGGCGTGTGCCTCGGCGCGCTGATGATGTCCTTCATGTC
>JAISAK010000241.1 GCA_031266695.1 Treponema sp. | reverse complement strand
CGCGAAGTACCCGGTGATAAGCCTTCTGGAAGAACAGATAGATGTAAAAAATTACGGCGGTACCATGCGGCTTGGAAAAAGCCAATCGGTAGCGGAGCCGAAGACGCATATTCTGGCGGCTTACGGCGAAAAGAATATCTGGGAACGGCACCGGCACCGCTACGAATTTTCAAACCGGTACCGCAAAGAAATGTCCGAGTCGGGGCTGAAAATCGCCGCCCTGACCCCGGACGAAAGCCTTGTGGAGTGCGTCGAATGGCCGGATCATCCCTGGGGGTTGGGGGTACAGTTTCATCCGGAGTTCAAGTCAAAGCCTACCGCGGCGGCGCCCCTGTTCAGGGATTTTATCGCGGCGGCGCGCGACAAGGGTACAGGCGGCAGCGGAAAAAAAAGCGGCTGACAGGGCACGGAAAGCAGGTAACAGGTTGAACAGGGAAAAAAGATTCAGAACCCGGGGCGGTTTCAAAGTTTCAGTTTTATTTTTCACGTTATTCTTCACGGCCTGTTCTTTTGATTATGGACCGCAGGGATCGGCCGACGGCAGCCAGCCTGACATTGTTATGGACAATGTCGAGTATGTCCGGATGAGGAACGCGGATCCGGTTGCGCGTTTTCAGGCGGAACGGGCCGAACGTTACGAAGAACGCCGGATTATGGAGCTGCGGAATTTTTCTTTTGAGCAGTTCGGAAACCACGGGGAGGATATAAACGCCTCCGGACAGGCGGGCAGCGCTTCGGTGGAGCTTGAATCCGGGGATATCCGCATGGACGACGGGGTAAGGATCGAGGTTGAATCCGAAGATTTTTCAATTGAGACACGGCGGCTCGAATGGAAGGATAAGGCGCGAACCCTGACCGGCGGGACCGAGGATGAGGTGAATGTCTTCAGAACGAACGGTACGATGTTTGCCGGTACCGGTTTTTCCGCCGACGCCCGGCGCCAGACCTGGGAATTCACAAACGGCGTGAACGGCACCTACATTCATGACGACGAAGAAGACGAAGAAGAAGAAGAGATCGCGGAAGCCGAATCCGCCGGAGCGGACGCCGCGGAAGACGGGATCGCGGAAGCCGAAGCCGGCGGCGGAGACGAGACGGCTTCTTCCGGCGAAAATACCGTTATGCCAACGGAGGACGCAATGTGAAAAAAATTGTTAAAGGAAACTTTTTCAAAGCTCCGGTTTTTTGCAAAGCCGTTTCCGGACTCCCTGTACGGAAATTTTTCTGCATCCTTGCCGTTTTTCTTTATGTAAATACCGCCGGCGCCGATACCTTTACGTTCAAAGCGGACAAAATGTCGGGCAGTAAAGCCCTTGGGCGGGAGGTTACCATTTTGGCGGGAAACGCCGAAGTACACTCCGACAATCTTGTGCTTCGCGCCGAGCGGATAGAAATACAGGGCGAAGACAATCAATTTATCGACTGTATCGGCAACGTATGGGGCGCGGAGGAGGAAAAGGATATTCTCTTTCAGGCGGACAGGCTCCGCTACGACAGAACCTTGAAGATTGCGCGGCTTGAAGGAAATTCGACCCTGGAGGACAAAAAAAACGAAATCGTCGCCAAGGGACGTTTTATCGAATACGATGATCAGGCGGAAGTAACGGTTTTTCAGATTTCGGTACGGCTTTTCAAGGATGATATGGTCTGCCGTTCCGAATACGCGGTCTACCGGCGCAACGAAAAGCTTCTTGATCTTTCCGGCTTTCCGGTTGTATTCAAGAAAGATGATGAATTCAAGGCGGACAGGATCCGGGTGGATCTGGATACCGATGACGTTACTATGGAGGGTTCCGTTTCGGGAACCATAAAGAATTAGATGGACGAAGAACGCATCGAGCCGCCGGCCGCAGCCGCTGTCGGTCCGGCGGGGGAACTTGCCGCCGCTGTTGATCCGGCGGCCCCCGAACCGGCGGAACAGGCCGAAGCAGGCGGGACAGGGCGCCATATTCTTGCGGTACAGGATCTGCACAAACGCTTCGGCCGCAAGGAAGTGGTCAGGGGAGTCAACCTCTCCATGCACAACGGCGAAGTAGCCGGCCTTCTGGGGCCCAACGGCGCCGGAAAAACAACAATATTTTATATGATTGTCGGCTTCTACCACCCCACCGCGGGGATCGTTACTATGGACAGTATTGATATCACTTCAAAGGCCATGTACCGCCGGGCCCGGCAGGGCATTGCCTATCTTCCACAAGAAGCGTCAATTTTTCGCAAGCTTACGGTGGAGCAGAATATTTACGCGATTCTGGAAAGCCGCCGGGACATAGACAAGGGGCAAAAAAAAGAAAGGCTGGAAAGCCTGCTGGAAGAATTCGGCATCAGCAAGATACGGAAACAGTTCGGTTACACCCTTTCCGGCGGCGAGCGGCGGCGTACCGAGATCGCCCGGGCCCTTGCGACAGAGCCGAAGTTTCTGCTGCTTGACGAACCCTTTGCGGGCATAGACCCCATCGCGGTATACGAAATCAAGCAGATTATCCGCCGTCTTGCCGTAAAAGGCATCGGTATTCTTATCACCGATCACAATGTTCGGGACACTTTGGAGATTACCACGGAAGCTTTTATTATCGCGGATGGTTCAATTGTTGCCCGGGGGGGCCGCGAAGTAATCCTTGCCGACAAGATGGTGCGGGAAGTGTATCTGGGCAGCGAGTTTAGGATGTAGGAACACCGCCGCCGCGGCCAAAGAACTTAAACAGCCTGCCCCCGGTTTCAGTTATGCTTAATCATATTGCGTTTCCATCTTCCTGTAAAGAGATACGCGATAATTACTATCAAGGCCCCCGCGCTGGCAACGGGCGCGCCAAAACCGATGCCCCTGATGCCCCAGTTAAGCGAAAGGCCCAAAACATAGCAGACAGGAACGCGGAGAAATACGGAAGAAAGGAGGGTGGTGAACAGGGTGAACAGGGTATGCCCGCCGCCTATAAGAAATCCGTTAATGCAAAAAATGAAGGGAATGAGCAGAAAGTCCAGGCTGAAAGAACGAAGGTAGGTAACTCCGTTCTGAATCATCTGCGGATCGTCGCCGAAAAGGCGGAGTATCGACGCGGGAGAAAACTGAACAAAGACAAAGAAGGCATAGGTGATCAGGACGCCGAAGAAAGTACCAATCCGGCAGGTCTGAACAGCCCGGTCAAGACGGCCGGCGCCGATATTCTGGGCGCTCATCGCGGAAATTGAGGCGCCGACGGCTATGGTCGGCATAAACGCGAAACTGTTGAATTTGCTCACGGCTCCCAGCGCGGCCGAAGCGCTGACTCCGCCGACAATGTTTACAAGGGTGTTGAGAAAAAGGAAAGAGAAGCTGGTAACGCTGTTCTGCAGACAGGTTGGCAGTCCTGTTTTTAAAATAAGGCCAAGCTCCTTCCGGTAGATTCTGTAAGAGCGCAGTTTGAAATCGAACTGAAAATTGTTTTTTACCATGTAGCCGATGCACAGGAACATGGAAAGGGCCTGGGAAAGAACCGTAGCCAGGGCAGCCCCAAAGGCGTCCCAGTGGAACAGGGCGACGAATATAAGATCAAGGACGATGTTCACAACGCAGGCGGCAAGTACAAAATAAAACGGCTGCCGGGAATTGCCCATTCCCCGGAGAATAGCCGCCAGCGCGTTATATCCGAAGATGAATATCAGCCCCGAAACGGTAACCGTCAGGTAACGGAGGCTTTCCGTGAAGGATTCCGGCGGAGTCCTGATCAGGTGAAGAATCGGTCTCCTGCAGATGAGCATGATTGCCGTAATAAACACCGCGATAAGGATAAGCAGGGTGATGATGGTAGTGGTAACCCGTTCCAGCCCCCGGCGGTTTCCCGCGCCTGTGTACTGGCCGATGAGTACCGTAGCGCCGATGCAAAGCCCGATAATTGTGTTGGTAAGGATAAAAGTAATCTGTCCGCCGATATTCACCCCGGACATACTCGCGGTTCCGGAAAAATTTCCTACAATAAGCATGTCCGCCACGTTGTAGAAGGACTGTACAACGTTGGATGCCAGAAAAGGGAGGGCAAAAAGCACCAGTTTTGTAAGAACGCTGCCCCGGGAAAGATTGTTTTCGATTTTGATCACTGTTTCAGCATACAGAATTAACAGGAGAGAGGGAATAGTACCATGAAACCTGATCGGGGTTCTTCATTCGTGTTGAGGGTTTGATACCCCGCGGCCCTGCCGCGGTTATAAGGGTATTAAACCCGAATACAACTACCTTATGAGAACAACATACCGCGTGGCTCTGCCGCGCGGTTGTTGATTCAGCGGTTTTCCGAACAAAAATCCTGAATAGATGTGAAAGAATCAACATACAGGTCCGGCTTAAGATCCCTGGCTTCGGGAGGGATTTCTTGAGATTCGGCGGGGCGAAACAGGATAACCGCGCCCATTCCGGCCTTTCTGCCGCCCAAAAGGTCCCGCGATATCTGATCTCCCACATACACACATTCCGCTGCTTTGAGGCCAAGGGCGTCCAGGGCAATTTCAAAAATGGCGGGATCGGGCTTGCGGATTCCGGTAACGCTGGAAAGAATCACCGTTTCCATGAAGGATGCGATGCGGTAGCGTTTCAGGCGCCGGAGGGTAAAGGCGGCGGAAGTGACATTGCTCACAATTCCCTGGCGCAGACCCATCCCGCGCAGGCTTTCGATGGTACGCCGGATGGCAGGACGGGGGATAAGCCTCCGGCGTCCCTCGTACAGGCGACAGAGTTCTTCCGCCCGGGAGGGTGCAAGCCGTTCCGGTGGAAGGTTCAGGGCTTTCAGAAAATATTCCGTCCATATCCGCCCGGGCGGCAGTTCCCGGTGGCTGGCAACGGCATAGTTTCGGTATTCCGCCTCTCCCGCCCGGATCATTTCTTGCAGCTTTTCCACTGTGGTTCCGGCGCCGGGGGACAGAGCTATTCCCGCCTGTTCCAGGATTCGGAGGGCTTTGCGTATAAAGGCGTATTCCCTTCGGGGATCCTCCCGGGGTACATGGAAAACGCCGCCCACATCAAAAAGTATACCCCGGAATTTCACACCGCAAGCCCTCCGGTCTCGGCGTATCCCCTGAGGCTGATAAAGACCTGCTGACCCACTTCGTAGCGTTCCTGTTCCGGAATGTGTATCCGCAGTTTACCGATTTGGGTACTCACGGTGTAATGATTGTCCCTGCCCTGGAACTGGATGTTCTGCACTACGCCGGGGAGCTCTCCGGGTTTGCTGGTGAGCCGCAGTTGATCCGGCCGCAGAGGACAGATCCCCTTTTGTTTAAGAGCATCCCGTACATTGGGTACTGTCCAGCGATACCGGGCCGGGGCATCAAAGCTGAAGATATCCCCCTGCCATTCTCCTTTGAGCAAATTGCTGTTGGAAACAAACTGGGCCACAAAGGGAGTCGCCGGGCGGTAGTAAATATCTGCGGAACTGCCATTCTGCTCAATAGCGCCGTTATTCATAATCAGAATACGGTCACTCATGGCCAATGCCTCGCTCTGATCATGAGTTACATAGAGAATGGTACAGCCGCAGATCCGGTGTATCCGCTGAATTTCCTCCCGCATAGCAAGCCGCAGTCCCGCGTCCAACGCGGAAAGCGGTTCGTCCATGAGCAGCACTCCGGGCCTTACCACGATGGCCCTGGCCAGAGCCACGCGCTGGCGCTGTCCGCCTGAAAGCTGGGAGGGGTAACGATCCGAAAGGGGGGAGAGGCCCATTATTTCCAGGGTTTCTTCAATTCTTCTCCGGGGATTTTTGTGGATTTCCGGTTCCACGAAGCGATGATGTTTTAGGGGAAAACGAAGATGTTCCCGGACCGTCAGATGGGGCCAGAGGGCAAAGGACTGAAACACCATGGAAAAATTCCGCTTCTCGGGGGGCAGATTTTCTGTACCGCCGGAAACTACCACACCGTCAAAATATACCTGACCGGTGCCGGGCCGCTCAAAACCCGCAATAATCCGCAAAAGGGTAGTTTTACCGCAGCCCGAAGGCCCGAGGAGGGACACAAATTGGCCGCCGGAAATGTCCAGGCTGATATTCCGCAATACCTCGGTTTTTCCGAAATATTTTCCGACACCTTCAATTTTAATTTCCATATTTTTCTCCGCTTAAATTAAGGATTATCTCTCCCCGGCAGCCTGGAGAGGACAAAAAGCAGGATTACCAAAATACACACTACCGAAGAAAGGGCGGACGAATATTTCAGGGTTCCGGCCTGTTCAAAATTTAAAATCGTAGTACCGATAGTTTCCGCCCCTGCCGACCAGAGCAGGGATGAAAGGGTAAGCTCGGTCAGTACGCCGATAAACACCATCACTGCGCCGCTTATAATGCCGGGCAGCAGCAACGGCAGGATGATCCGCACCCAGCCCCACAGGAATGAACAGCCGGAAGATCGGACCGCGTCTTCCAGGCCCGGATCAAAGCCGGCTATGGCGCTAAAACTTGCCTTGGACTGGACCACCAAAAAGCGGGTAAGGTAGACGATAAACAGAATCTTTACCGTGCCATACACGCCGGGAAAAACACCGGGCAAGGGTTGCAGCCAGAACAGGATCATACAGAGGGAAAGGACAATTCCCGGTATGGAATAGGGTATCTGAATCATGGCCTCGATAATTGCGGGCCAGCGGCTTTTCCGCTTTGCCAGCCCCACCGCCAGAGCGGTTCCCATGACCATGCAGACAGCGGCGGTAAACGCCGCCAGACCCAGGCTGTTCACCATGGCCCGCCGGGATTTGGCGTTTGACAGCAGCACAAAAGCAAAATTATTCAGAGTGATATTGCCCGCCCGGAAGGGAAGGCCCATGGCCTTTTTCAGCGCCGTACCGGTCATGGAAAAAACCGGAATGATGGAAAGAAACAGGAGCAGAAACACAATCAGCCCGGAAAGGGGAGTCCTTGCTTTTCCCAGTGAAACCCTGACGGTTTTTTCGGGCCGTACTGCCTCAAGCTCCCAGGGTTTGCGGAGTAAAAGCTTCTGCGCCGCAAAGCCCAGGAAGGACATGGCGATCAAAAGCAGGGAAAGCACTGCGGCCCGGGAGAACACCGAAGCCCCCAGACCCGCAATCTGTTCGTAAATGTAGGTGGGTAGTACCTGTATCCCTGCGGGAATTCCCAAAATGGCGGGGATGCCGAAATTATCAATCACCGAAAGAAAGGTTAAAAATGCGGCGCTGATAAACGACGGGGCGATAAGCGGCACATTGACACGCCAGAAAATCGAAAGGCCTTTTAGTCCTGCGGCCCTGGCCGCCCATTCCATGTCTTGAGGAACCCGCCGGAGAGCGGCGCTCATCAGCAGGAAAACCGGCGAAAAAGCACTGACTATATGCACAAAGATAATACCGCCGTAACTGTACATAGACGGCATTGCCGGAGCGCCGGGGAACCGGCTGACCAGTACCGCCACGGCGCCGTTCGGTGAACAGAAGAGCCGCCATGCCAGAGCGATACTGTACGAGGGCAGTATGTAGGGAAGAAAAGCCAGAAACCAAATCGCTTTGGTAAAACGGATGTCGGTATAGGCCACCAGCCAACTTAGGCCCAGGCCCAAAGCCATTGCGCCCAGGGTTGAGGCCAGGCCGATGTAAAGGCTGTTTCCCGCGGCTTTCCAGGTGGCGGGTTTCGCCAGAATATCCCGGTAGGCTTCCGGGGAAAACCGGCCATTGGAAAGCAGGCTGGTCCACAGCAGCCGCAGCACGGGCATGATGAACACAACGGCTGTAGCCAGGCAAAGGATGAAACCCCCAAGGCTTGTCAAGCCACCTTTTGTTTTAACAGCGAGCGAATGTGCCTCAATGTCCACGCTAATTCCTCCCGGCTTGAGCCGGTTCCTTCAATGACCACCGGCAGATTTTTCCCCTCAAGCATTTCCAGTATGCGGATCATGTTAATATCGCCGCTAAAGACCGGTGTATGGTAGTTGTCCCCCTGACGGTTGGAGAGGTGAATTTTATCTGTCAGGGGCAGGGCGGAAAAATACTCAAAAAACATTTCCGCGCTGTCCAGATGCGCCGAGTCAAGGGTAACGGCGCAGGCCAGGGGGGACACCGCATTAAGGAGGATATTCATTACCTCAGGGTTGGTAACAAATTCCCGGCGTATTTTTTCCATGAGTTCAAGAGAGACGGTCATGCCTGTTTCTGAAGCGTAACGGCAAATTTCCGCCAGGGATTCGGTCATCAACCCAAGGTAGAAGGCCTTGTCAAACACGGGGGAACCCATTCTGCCGGGATGAATCGTAATATTTTCCGCCTCCAGTTCGCGGGCAAGATCGATGGAGCGTTTTGTTTCGCCAAGGGATGTATTCCGCAGGGCATTATTATGAGAACAGAGATTCAGGTCCCAGCTTGCGGCATGGGCAAAAAGGGAAAGGCCCTGATCTTCCGCAAGATACCGTACAAGCGCGGTGTCGGGCTTTGAGCCAAGCTGCTCTATCCAGACTTCAAGGCCATCAAACCCCGCGGAGCCCGCAAAATGAATAATCTCGGAAAGTTCCGTCCCCCAGAGGCAGACGGAACTCATGGCGATTTTCATGCTTACTGAAAAAGGGCGGTAAAACGGTTTTTGTCCGTGTCCCGGTTTTGGTACATGACGCTTACATCGGCGGAAAGCGCCTTGATGTCTCCAATCTGTTTAAGTTCCGCAGGAGGCTTTACCCCTTTGACCAGCGGAATATGGCCGATGCCCACTCCCAGCTCCGCCCCTTCCCTGGTCAGCAAGAAGTCCACGAATTTTTTTGCCGCCTCCTGATTTGGAGAAGAACTCAGGATCCCCACCGGCTCGGTTATCACGATACTGCCTGAAGCTGGAAAGACAAAGTCAACCGGGTTTCCCTCTTTTTTTGCATTATACGCCATATAGTCAATCACTATGCCGTAGGCTTTTTCGCCGTTGACCACATCGGTAATGACTCCGCCGTTACCCCGGCCCACTTTGGCATCGTTGGCCTTGAGTTTCTCGAAAAAGTCCCAGCCGAACTGGCTCTGCCGGGTAAGCACTCCAAGCATATAGGCCGCAGCTCCGGAATACAGGGGACTTGCCATGGAAATATTGTTTTTTGCGGCGGGGCCGAGCAGGTCTGACCAGTCCCTGGGCGGGTTTTTTACCATGTTGGTGTTGTAGATGAGCACCGAGGAAATCGCCACAGTACCATAGTACATTTTGTCCGTGTCATAATAGGCGGCGTCCAGGTTTTGGGTTCCGGGGGAGTTATAGGCCAGGAGCAGCTTATCCTGTTTAAGCCGCTCAAAGGTAACATTGTCTGCCAACAGTACCACATCCGCCAGAATTTTGCCTCCCTCCTTTTCGGCATAGAGCTTGCTGATAACTTCCTCAGTACCGGAACGGAACACCTCTGTCCGAATTTCGGGATATTTTTTGTTAAAAGTCTCAAGTACGGTGGCGATGTCCTCGTCGGGCTTGGAGGTGTAGATCAGTAAATTGCCCGTATCCGCGGCGGTGGAAGCGCCGCCGGAAGCGGCTTGTTTTCCCCCATTGGCAAAGCAGAGGGCGGTTCCCGACAGAATCATCGAAACCAGCATAACAAATGTTCTTTTCATTTTTCCTTATCTCCTTAATAATAGACTTGTTCGAAAACTCCAGTGTTCAAACAAGTCTCATTAAAGATTAAGAATATTAAAATAAAGTCATCAGTGTATTAAAATTCGGTTAATAGTTTGTCCTGCAAAAGCTGTCCGGAAAATCAACAACCGCGCGGCAGAGCCACGCGGTATGTCGTTCTCATAAGGTAGTTGTATTCGGGTTTAATACCCTTAT
>JAISAK010000235.1 GCA_031266695.1 Treponema sp. | reverse complement strand
GTACAAGCCCATACAGGATGCCCAGGAAGAATTATGCGCCGAAAACGGAAAGGTAATAATGGTTTCCCGGAGTTTTAAAACCATGGCCGCAAGGGGTCTAATGAAAGATGTTTTTCATTATTTGCAGCCGGCTTACAATGAAGCCGGAGCGGAGGCCGGGGAAAATGCGGCGCGCTATATCAAAGGGAATCTCTAAAAGAGTTGTTGAGGAATCCTGAATTGGCAAATCATACAATGCGATAAAGTGCATTGAAAAATTACAAGGAGTGAAAAAATGACAATCGGATTTATCGGAATCGGTATTATGGGCCGTCCTATGGCGAAAAACCTGATCAAGGCCGGTTATAAACTTATCGTGTATGATAAGTTTTCAAAATTTGACGATCTTGTTTCCCTGGGCGCCGAAGGCGGAACATCCAACAGGGATGTGGCATCCAAAAGTGATATTATCATTACCATGCTGCCCAACTCCCCCCAGGTAAAAGAAGTTATTCTGGGTTCTGGCGGGGTTATTGAAGCGGTAAAACCGGATCAGATCGTGGTGGATATGAGTTCCATTGCCCCGGCCGCTTCCCAGGAAATAGGCGCCGCCCTCAAGGCCAAGGGTATTGCTTTTCTTGACGCGCCTGTTTCGGGAGGAGAGCCCAAGGCCGTAGACGCAACACTGGCGATTATGGTCGGCGGGGATAAAAAAACCTTCGACGCGGTAAAGCCCATTCTGGAAAAGATGGGATCCTCCGTAACCCTTGTGGGGGATATCGGCAGCGGCAATGTGACAAAGCTTGCCAATCAGATTATCGTGGCCCTCAATATCGCCGCGGTTTCCGAGGCCTTTGTGCTTTCCACCAAAGCGGGGGTTGATCCCGCCAGGGTGTTTGACGCCATCAAGGGAGGCCTTGCGGGTTCTACGGTTATGAACGCGAAAATACCCATGATCCTGGACGGCAACTTTAACCCCGGCTTTCGTATCGAGCTGCATATCAAGGATCTCCAGAATGCCCTGGATACGGCCCACAACCTCAATGTCGCGGTACCCCTTACCGCGGTTATTATGGAAACTCTCCAGGCCCTCAAGCTTGACGGCATGGCCGCCAATGATCACGACGCCATTATACGCTACTACGAGAAGCTTGCCAAAATCGAAGTACGAAAATAGGGCGGTTTTGCCGGGTACGGCGCCCGGCCGGTAATTTTTGGTTAAGGAGATTTTATGCGGTTAAAGAATAAAACGGCCCTTATAAGCGGAGGCGCCCAGGGCCTGGGCGCCGCTATGGCGAAGCGTTTTGCCGAAGAAGGCGCCTTTGTGTTTATCGGCGATCTGAAAGCCGAGGCCGGCGGCGAGACGGTGGACGAAATAAAAAAGAAAGGCGGCAGGGCCTTCTTTATTTCGCTGGACGTTACCGGTGACGCGAGCTGGAAAGCGGCGATGGAGGCGGTAGAAAAAGAAGCGGGCCGCCTGGACATTCTGGTAAATAACGCCGGAATCAACATCCGCGAACCCATAGAAGTGATGAAGGTTGAAAGCCTTGACGCCATGCTTGCGGTAAACGTAAAGGGGCCCTTCCTTGGGGTCAAACACGCCATACCCCTGCTGCGCAGGGGCGGCGGCGGCTCCATCATCAATATATCTTCGGTATGCGGCCTTATCGGCCACGCCTATACCACGGAAGCCTACACGGTTACCAAGGGCGCCGTTACCCTTTTGACCAAATCCATCGCGGTCCGTTATGCCAAAGACAATATCCGCTGTAACAGTATCCACCCCAGTACGGTAGACACCCCGCTGATGCAGCAGCTTTTTAAGGATCCGGCCAGAAAGGCGGAACGCATCGGCGAAGTCCCCCTGGGAAGGCTCGCCACCGATCTGGATGTTGCCAATGCCGTTCTTTTTCTCGCTTCCGACGAAGCCGCTTTCCTTAACGGAGTGGCCCTGCCGGTAGACGGAGGCACAACAGCGGACTGAAAAGGCCGGCGGACGCCGGATTGCCGCCGCGGCCAGCAAAGCAAGAAGGGGGATCGCCATCGAACCCAAAAACAAGTTCAAATTCACCGCAAAAGCGGCAATGTTTATCGCGGCGGTGCTTATCCTTGCGGCCTGCGAGGTTACGCCAAACGACGGCACGGGCGACAGCAGGGAAAACGCTATTCATCTTTTCGAAGGCACCTTTAAGGACGGCGATGTGGTGAAGGACAGCGAGCAGTGGTTCAGCTTCTCGGTTACTTCCGGCGGCACGTATTACATTCATGTCATTTTCGGTACATTGGAATACATGAATATTCGGGTGTTTAACCGTACCGGCTCGCCGGTTGGCGGCAAAGTAGATTTGTGGTGGGACGATGTCGATTGGTATTTCTCCAGAGAACTGCCCGGAAGCGGGACGTACTATATTTGGGTACAGCCCGGGATGCGGCCAGGATGGCCGTATTATTCCAGCGACAGCGGCACGTACCGAATAGCGTTTAACAAAACCGCTATACCACCAACGCGTTAAGACCAAGCCCGAACTTTCGGTTCGGCGGGGTATGGCCCGTCTTCCCAATTATTCCCCGCGCCTCCGGGTTTTCTCCCTACAGCGATTCGATTTTGAGCCTTAGCCCGGCGGTGAGCGATATGCCCGGCATATAGTACCCCGCGAAAGATTCGTAATGCGCGTTGAGGATATTGCGCAGCGAGGCGAAGGAGGTAAGATATTTCCCCAGGTTCTGATTAACCGTCGCGTGAATAATGCAGTAGGGGTCCAGGGGCATTTCGTTCATGGTGTCGGCGTAGCGGGTCGATTCGTAGTGCGCGGAGACCAGGAGCGAGCCGGTTTTCCACGACAGATCGATTGAGCCGCCTATAATGTGCGTCGGCATGTAGGGTATCCGGTAGCCGTCGGCAAAGGTCAGGTTTCCGCTGAGAAGCCAGCTTAACTGGTACTGGTAGCTCGCGCCCAGCCTGAGCGAGGTAAACCCGCCGCGGCTAAGGGGGAAAGTCAGGGAAGGCCGCACATCGAAGCCGACAAACCAGGCTGTCCCGATGTTCTCCGGCGACCAGCGTCCGCCCGCGCTTTTTACCCAGTGTATTGAATCCGTGGTGTACTGACCGTAAGCCGTGGCGTTTATATTGAACAGCCCGTTCGGCGCGAACTCCCCGGTCAGGTCGGCCCCAAAGCCGTCCTCGGGTTTTAAATCGGGGTTCCCCGCAAAAAAACTGTCAAGGCTCCGGTAGTACAGATCGTCAAAGTCGGGGAGCTTGAAGCTGCGGAAGTAGTTGTTCTTCAGCACGAACTGCGGCGACGCCTCCCAGCGAAAGCCCAGCTTGGGAACCGCCACCGCCTGTTTTGTGTCGGTGACGCCCTTGGCGGAGGCGATTACCATAAACTGTTTTACCGGAGAAAATTCCCCGGTCAGGTACAGGCCTCCCTGGTTGGCGGTCTTTACCGGCTGCATTTCCGTCGCGCTTCTTGAGTCGATGTAGAGGAAGCGCCAGTCCACGCCCGCGCGGAAAGTCATCTTTTCCGCAGGATACCAGTTCCAGCGGTTTATGCCCGTAAGGTAATGGTCAAAGCTTTTAATGTCCGCCCCGTAGCCGGTATTGGAATACTGGTAGCTCAGGGAAGCCTCGGTTCCCAGGTCTTCCCGGAAGGCAAGCGGCGCGTTAAGCAGTATGTTTTCCGTTACCGAAAAATCTTTCGCCGGTACGCGGCTTGTCGAATTCGGCGTTACGGGAAAGTCCCTGTGCGCGTAGTAGTACTTTGTATCCGAGATCAGCGCGGTGGTGTCCGATAAATCCCAGGCAAGCGAGGCGGTGCCCCCGGTGTCCAGCACCTCGTTGCTTGTTTTGCGGCGGGCAAAACCGTAGTCGTCTTTATACACATAGTGGTTGCCCGCCCGGTTCCCCAGGAGTGTCGCCCGCCAGGAAAATTTTTCGGCGCCGTACCCGGCAAAAAGGCTCAGGCTCTGCATATCGGCAAGGTCTTCCGGGCGGGGATCCCCTATCCGGCCGTTCGCGTGACGCATATTGTACCGCGCGGGCAGATAGCCGGTGTTCGAGACGGCCCCGCCGATGTTTAATCCGGGCTTTTGTTTTTTTATGGTGATGATATTGATGACGCCGCCCAGGGCGCCGGACACATTGTACTTGGTGTCCGAGCCGCCGTAGATTACCTCGACGCGCTCGACATTGTTGATGTCCACCTGGCTTACATCGAACTCGCCGGAGCGGGGGGAATTCGCCGGGACGCCGTCAATCAGGATGGCGATACGCTCGGTATCAAAGCCCCGCAAACTCAGCTCTGTCTGGTTGCCGTAACCGCCGTAGCGGGTCACGCTCATGTCAAGCGCGTCTTCAAGCAGGGTGGACAGGTCCCGCGCGTTGCGCCTTTCTATTTCCTCCCTGGTTATGACTGCCATCTGCTGGGTCGTCTCCGGCGTGCCGGCAAGGGTGATCCCTTCGTCCTCGCCGAAATCGAGGTAGGAGTCGTAGGCTTCGCCGGAAACGCCGCCGGCTGTATCCGCCGTATCCGGCGCGGATTCCTGGGCCGGCAGGGGAAGGCAGAGACGGCAAAGCAGGGCCAGGAGCGGCAGTTTTTTTATCTTCGTTTTGGCGACGCCCTTTGATACCGGCATTATTCCTCCCTGTCCTGGGGGATAACCACTCCCCAGGCAATAAACTCCGCCTCATTCTCAACCGTGTTAAGGGCAACGGCCTCGTCCAGAGTCTTCGTTTCCGTGTAGTACTTTTCTCCGTTGTACAGCGCGGCAAGGTCTACGGCGTTCGCCATCTGGACGATGTCCGGTTTGAGTACCCGGTAGTAGATTCCGAAAAAGGGCCGCCGGCCGTCTTTGATGTCGTCGTCCCAGGTCGGGGCGCAGCCTTTAAGGTATTCGACAATGACGACGCCCCGGTCGGGATCGCCGTTAAACACATTGACCGCCCGGACTATGCCTATGTAGCGGGAGACAAGATCGCTCCAGCCGCCGTTGCCTCCCGCGCCGTCATTGCCCTGGCCGTAGACCGTGTCGTCGTAAAGGACAAAGTAATCGTTATTTTCGGGGGTCTCGTCAGTGCTGTAGGTTTTAGGATTCGAAGTGTCGAAACCGGGGAACAGGGCGGTTTTTCCGCTGCCCGCTACGAGTTCATCAAAATCTTCCCATTTCCCGATACGGTAGCCGTCCAGCCTGCCTATACCGGCGTAGTGGGAATACCATACGCCGGACATGAAGGACATGCGCTCTTCGAACCCGTCGTCGCCGGGGGCAAGCCGGTATGTTTTGTCCGCGCCGCCCAACTGCCCGTACTCGAACAGATCGCAAGATGCGAAGGTAAGAGAGGCGGCGGCAATGAAAATCGGTAAAATATGTTTCATGTTAAAGCCAGGGTATATTTTGTAAAGCCGTCTGCGTCAGGCCCGGCGGTCCGCGCCGGGCCGCCCGTACCGCCGGCTATGCTTATCACCATGCGCCCTTTGTCCCCGGGGGGAGGGGCTTCCCGCGGCGGCTCCAGCGGGCATCCCGTAAAACCTGTCAGGCATATAACAATAACCGGATAAAGAATTTTCAGGAAAGATTTTTTCAAATTTTGCCTCCTTGTTCCTGCCGCCGGGTTTTCCCCCGCTTTATTCGAAAGTCTGGTTTAATACCCCGTCGAACCTTCGGTTCGCGCTTGCCCCGGCTCAAACAACGTAACGTCGACAAAATTTGGTATGAAACCAGACAGTATACTAAACTTCCTATCGAACGAGCCTCCGTTCAAACAACGGCAACGCTAAAGATACCGCATCGAACCGTAGGTTCGCGCTTGCCCTGCGGAGGCTCATTGCCATCGCAAAACAGGATACCCGCCGCCGCCCATTTTCCACACGCCGTCGAAATCCCAGCCAAGGCCGGCAAACACCGATTGAGCAAGTGGGAGGTTTACATCCCCGCCGTCTTTGCCATTGGGGCCCTTATCGTTTGCCGGAAAAGTTTCCCCGCTGATAATAAGTTCCATATCCGCCCGCGCCAGATTGTCGGCATGGTCGCCGCCGCCGTTCCCGGCAACGCGGCAGAGAAGGTCAAATCCGCCGCTTGCCGTAATTGACGGGTTAAGCGCAACGCAGTTCCGTATGGTTCCCGGCGCCTTCCCGTCCGTTATGGAATTGTACCCTGCTATGCCTCCCGCGCCTTTCTGCGCCATGCTGCCCGCGGCGTCCTTTGCCGCCCGTACCGAAACAAGCGATGTGGAATAACAGCGTTCGGTTATCGCGGCAACCTGGTTCTGGCCCACTATGCCGCCCGCGTTAAGATACCCTTCAACCGATCCGGCGGACCAGCAATCTTCTATCCGGGAGCTGTGTCCGTAGTACTGCTTCGAGTTATACCCCGCGATACCGCCGGTGTAGTCGCTGATTCCGTTTCCTTCCGCCTTAACCGCGCCGTCAAACCAGCACTGGGATACAAGGCCCCCGTAATAGTTATACCCGACTATCCCGCCGACATAGGGCCAGCTGTTCTGGGGGCCGCTTCCGGTAACGTCACCTGTGGCGTAACAGCGGACAATGCGGGTCGGGCCCGCAGCGGGCGTCCCGCTTCCTTCGGTGTCCGGGTTGTCGTGCCCGTCGCCGCAGATGGTTCCGGCAATGCCGCCGGCAAAGGACCAGTAGCCGCCGCCGGAGGCCGTTACTTTCCCGGTGGAATAGCAGGGCTCTCTTTTGCCGCTGTAGTACGTTTTCATTCCGGTGCGGCTGCCGCCCGAGATCCCCCAGGCAGACACATTGGAGCCCGCTCCTTCCGTCGAACCTGAAACATTGCCGGTACTGCGGCTGTTTGTAATCGAAGCGCCGGCAAAGGAAGCGCCCGCAATAGCGGAAGGAATCATGCCGGCGGTTACCGCGTTTCTGTCGAAGATTCCCACCAGGCCGCCCACATAGTTGTACGCGCCGATCCCGGCCGTACCAAAGCCCGTTATATCGGCGCTTACA
>JAISAK010000247.1 GCA_031266695.1 Treponema sp. | reverse complement strand
GTTTCCATCCTCATCTACCTCAAGGGCTGATATGGAAAATCCCGGCCTGGTCAGTCCCAATCTGGTAACTTTTTTCTTTACCCTGGTCAATATAGGGATTCTGTTTTTTATATTGCGGGCTATTCTTTTTAAGCCGGTTTCCAAATTCATGGAAGAGCGGGCAAAAAAAATCAGGGATGCGATTGATCAGGCGGAGAAGGACAAGGGCCAGGCAAAGCAGATCCTTGAACAGTACGAAGACCGGTTAAAAAACGCGGAGTCCGAGGCCGAGGCGATCATCAAGGCGGCGCGGGAAAGCGCGCAGAATGAATCCGCCGGTATCCTTGCCGAAGGCAGGGCGGCCGCCGAAACGCTTATGAACAAGACCCGCAGGCAGCTTGAAGCCGAACAGCAGGCGGCGCTGGCGCGTTTCAGAACAGAGGCGGCCGCTCTTGTCATAGCGGCCTCTTCGCGGCTTGTGGCAAGGGATCTCAATCAGGAAGACAACCGGCGTTACGCCGGCATGCTTCTTGAGGAGCTTGCCGCGCAAAGGGCCGGAAGAGACGGCCTGTGATGCCCGGCGGCCTTCTTTCCAACCGGTGGGCGGCGGCCTTTATCGGCGCCTGCGGAACCGGCGCGGACTCCGGGTTTCTCTGCCTCAAGGCTATGGTTCCGGCGCTAAAGGCGATCCCCGGCGGGCTTTTCGGACAGGGGGCGGCGCTGCGGCTTGAGGGCCTGCTGCGCGAAGGCCTTGGGGATCTCCGGAGCGCCCCGGAAGCGGAGTACGCCGTCCGCTTCCTCTCGCTGCTGGTTCGGAAGAATCTTTTCAGGCGGCATATTGATTCGATTGTCCGGCAGATTGAAAGACGGCTGGACGCGCAAAAAGGTATTCTTGAAGCGGTCCTTGAATGTGCCGCCCCGCCGGAAGGCGGTTTTGAAGAGTATTTGAAAAGCGGGATAAAAAAAAGAACGGGCGCCCCGGAAATCAGGCTGCTGATCTGCCGGAAGCCGGAGATTCTCGGCGGATACCGGCTGCGGATTGGCGGATTCTGCGTTGACGCAAGCCTTAAGGGACTGCTGGCAAATATGGCGAAGGAGCTTGAACATGGCTGATTACGGAAACCTTACCAGGGTTCTGCAGGAACGGATAGAACACTGGGAAGGCAGGGCAAGTTCCGACGACTCAGGCTTTGTTGTGCAGGTGGGCGACTCTGTGGCTACCGTGTACGGCCTGGACAAGGCCATCTACGGCGAGCTTATCGAATTTGCTTCGGGCGCCACGGGAATCGTCCTCAATCTTGAGGAAGAAGGGGTAGGCGTTGTGCTTCTCTCCGGTGAATCCCTGGTAAAGGACGGAGAGGAAGTAAAAGGCACGGGCCGGGTAGTGTCCGTCCCTTCTGGCCTTTCCCTGATGGGCCGGGTGGTAAATCCCCTGGGGCAGCCTGTCGACGGCAGGGGCCCCATTGAGTCCGAAGAATACCTTCCCGTGGAATCCCCTGCCGCGCCGGTAATTGACCGGGGCAGCGTTGACACCCCCCTGCAGACCGGCTCCCTCTCGGTGGACTCCATGATTCCCATCGGCCGGGGGCAGCGGGAGCTTATCATCGGCGACAGGCAGACCGGCAAAACCGCAATTGCCGTCGACGCAATCATCAACCAGAAGGGAAAGGACGTTTACTGCGTATACTGCGCCATCGGACAGAAGTCTTCTTCGGTTGCGGCTATTATCGGAAACCTTGAAAAAGCCGGCGCTATGGGCTACACCTTTGTAGTGCTGGCCTCCGCTTCGGATTCCGCGGCGCTGCAATATCTGGCGCCCTACTCCGCGGTTGCTATGGCGGAGCACTTTATGCACCAGGGCAAAGATGTCCTTGTGATCTACGATGATCTTTCCAAGCACGCGGTGGCCTACCGGACAATCAGCCTTCTGCTCCGCCGGCCGCCCGGACGGGAAGCCTTTCCCGGCGACGTATTCTACCTTCACTCGCGGCTTCTTGAGCGGGCGGCCAAACTTTCCGATGTCCGGGGCGGCGGCTCCATTACCGCCATGCCCATTGTGGAAACCCAGGCCGGCGATATTTCCTCGTACATTCCGACTAACGTTATTTCCATCACCGACGGGCAGATCTTTCTTGATTCGGAGCTTTTCAATTCGGGATTCAGGCCGGCCATAGACGTGGGGCTTTCGGTAAGCCGCGTGGGCGGTTCAGCCCAGTCAAAGGCTATCCGCAAGGTTTCGGGCCGCCTTCGGCTCGACCTTGCCCAGTACCGCGAAATGGCCGCCTTTGCCCAGTTCGGCAGCGACCTTGACAAGGCAACCCAGGACAAACTTGCCCAGGGCGAGCGGCTTATGGAGGTACTCAAGCAGCCCCAGTTCTCCCCCTATGCGATGGAGGAACAGACGGCTATTCTCTTTCTTGCGGTTAACGGCTACCTTATGGACATAAAGGTGGAAAACATCAAGGCCTTTATTAAAGGCTATCTTGAATACCTTAAAATCCATAACGCGGAATTGCTGCGGGCCGTCGCGGAAGCGGGCGCTGTGAATACGGAGCAGGAAAGCGAATTAAAGAACGCCATTGAGGGTTACAAGCAGCTTAAACAGCAGGCTTAGGAGAAAGAATTGGCGAATTTACGGGACCTTCGCCTGCACATGCGCGCCATCAGGCAGACGCTGCAGGTTACCAAGGCGATGAACCTCATCTCTACCGCAAAGCTGCGGAAGGGCCGGCGCGTACTTGAGGATACGGAACCCTACTTTACCCGCATACGGAAATCCATGTTCGATATACTCTCCGGCGCCGGCAGGGTACAGAGCGAATTTTTCCGCAGGCCCGACGCGGACAACACGTCCCGTACCGCCGTTGTAGTTGTCACCAGCGACAAGGGCCTCGCAGGCGGCTACAACGCCAACATCTTCCGCCAGGTAAACGAACTTTGCTCAAAAGTAAACAACCCTATTCTTATTCTTATCGGCGCCATTGGCTACCGGTACTTTGTCCATTCCTCCTACCTTATTCTGGAAAATTTTTCCTTCCGTTCCAAGATGCCCACGGTGGAAAACGCCAGGGAAATTGCCGATTACATTATCTCCCAGTTTTCGTGGGGCATGTTCACCGACGTGTATGTGGTTTACACCCGGATGCACAGCTCCGTTAAACTCCTTCCCGCGGCGCAGCAGATACTTCCCCTGGACATGGGGAAAATACAGGAGGAGCTTTCCCAAAAGGGAGACCAGAAACGGGTGGAGCTTCGTTTTGAATTTCTTCCCTCCGGAACCGTGGTTTTTGACTCCCTGGTTCCCATGTATATCAAGGGTATCATTTACGGGTACATGGTGGAGTCCTATGTAAGCGAACAGAGCGCCCGCATGGCCGCTATGGATGAAGCCTCAAAAAGCGCCGAAGACATGCTTGCCGCACTGCAGATCAATTACAACCGGGCGCGCCAGGCGGGCATCACCCAGGAGATATCGGAAATCGTAGGCGGTTCCGCGGCCCTAAACGGATAAAGAGAGGATTTTTCATGGGTAATATTGGTCGTATTACGGAGATAGTCGGGCCTGTTGTGGATGTGCGTTTTCAGCAGGGTCAGATTCCTTCTATACTGAACGCCCTGCATGTAAAGCTGGATAATCACGCCGTCGTGCTTGAAGTCCTGCAGCACATTGGGGATAACCGGGTGCGTTGTGTCGCCATGGCGGCCACCGAAGGCCTGTCCCGGGGGCTTGAGGTTGAGGACACGGGGAAGCCCATCAGCGTACCGGTGGGACAGGAGGTGCTGGGGCGCATGTTCAGCGTCACGGGAAACGCCATCGACGACCGGGGCGCGTTTAGCGCAAGGGAATACGCCTCCATTCACCGCGCCGCTCCGGGCTTTGACGAACAGAGGCCCGCCACGGAAATTTTTGAAACCGGAATCAAGGTAATTGACCTTATCGCGCCCTATGCGAAGGGCGGAAAAATCGGGCTCTTCGGCGGCGCGGGCGTCGGCAAGACGGTCATTATCATGGAGCTTATCCGGAACATCGCCACGGAACATTCGGGCTACTCGGTATTCTCCGGCGTGGGGGAGCGTTCCCGCGAAGGGGCGGACCTCTGGAAGGAAATGAATGAATCCGGGGTTATCAGCAAAACCGCCCTGGTCTTCGGCCAGATGAACGAACCCCCCGGCGCCCGCATGCGGGTTGCCCTTACGGGCCTTACTATGGCGGAATATTTCCGTGACCGGGAAGGCCAGGATGTTCTCCTCTTTATTGACAACATCTTCCGCTTTATCCAGGCCGGCGCCGAAGTATCCGCCCTTCTCGGCCGTATTCCCAGCGCCGTAGGCTATCAACCCACCCTGGCAAACGAAATGGGCGGACTCCAGGAACGGATCGCCAGTACCTCCAGGGGTTCCATCACCAGTATTCAGGCGGTCTACGTGCCCGCCGACGACCTTACCGACCCCGCGCCGGCCACTACCTTCGCCCATCTGGACGCCACTACCACCCTTTCCCGGAAAATCGTCGAACTTGGCATTTACCCCTCGGTTGATCCCCTGGCTTCCGGTTCGCGTATTCTCGACCCGGCGGTTGTCGGCGAAGAGCATTACAAAACCGCTTCCCGGGCGCAGCAGATTCTTCAGCGCTACAAGGAACTGCAGGACATCATTGCCATTCTCGGCATGGACGAACTTTCCACCGAGGACAGGCTTACCGTTTCCCGCGCCCGCAAGGTGCAGCGCTTTTTCAGCCAGCCTTTTTTTGTGGCGGAAAAATTCAGCGGCATTCCCGGCCGTTATGTGCCAATCAAGGAGACCATCCGCGGTTTCAGGATGATCCTCGACGGGGAGTGCGACTCCGTTCCGGAGCAGGCCTTCTTCATGGCCGGAACCATTGACGACGTACTTGAAAAGGCGATGGCCTGACGCGGCCGTCCCGCGGCGACAGGGCCTGCCCCGGAGGAACAATGGCGAAACTGTTTTCTTTTGAAGTTCATACGCCTTACCGCCCCTTCTTCTCAGGTCCGGTGGAGTCTCTGGTCCTTCCGCTGGTTGACGGCGAAATCGGCGTGTATGCCGGCCATTCCGCCTTTACCGCTGCCTCGGTTACCGGGGTGCTCCGTATCAAGGACAAAGACGGCAGATGGCGGCCGGCTTTTGTCACCGAAGGCATTATTGAAGTAAAGGAACACAAAACGGTACTCATGGTGGATGCGGCGGAATGGCCGGAAGAGATAGACCGGGAGCGCGCCGAAACCGCCAAACGCGAAGCCGGGGAATCCCTGGACATGGGCATGTTCAGATTCGAAATCGACAACGCCAGGGCAAAATTAAAGCGGGCCGAGTGCCGGCTGAAAGTGGCGGAAATGAAGGGCGAAGGGGGCTGAAACTTCGCGCGGCGGCCCCGCCGCCGTCTGCCGGGCGGCGCCCCGGGCCTAAATTTCAAACACCGCCCGCGCTATGGGCATGCGCCGCCCCATGCCAAAGGCCCGGGGGCTTACCTTGAGTACCGGCGGGGCCTGACGGCGCTTGAATTCCGCCCGGGCCACGGTTTTGATAACCCTTCCCGCAAGCTCGCTGTCCCAGCCGCGCCCGGCTATCTCGTCCTTTGAAAGATTTTCAAAAAGATAGAGCTTAAGAATTTCGTCTAACACTTCATAGGGAGGAAGGCTGTCCTGATCCTTCTGATTGGGGCGCAGCTCCGCCGAGGGCGGCTTGGCGATAATTGCCGCGGGAAGAATCTCTTTGCCGCCCCTTTCCGCGGCGCGCTCGTTGATCCGCCTGCACAGGGCAAAGACCTCGGTCTTGAATATATCGCCGATGGGGCCCAGGGCGCCGTTTGTGTCGCCGTAGAGGGTACAGTAACCCATTGCAAGCTCACTTTTATTCCCCGTGGTAAGCAGCATGGAATTGAATTTATTGGAAAAGGCCATAAGCAGAGTGCCCCGGATGCGCGCCTGAAGGTTCTCTTCCGCGATGTCAAAAGGACGCTTCTCAAAAACCCCTTCCAGCACTGAAAGGAAAGTTTCGAACACCGGCTCTATGGAAAGCGTCTCGTAACGGCAGCCGAGATTTTCGGCCAGTTCCTTCGCGTCGTCCTTTGATCCCCGGGAAGAGAAGCGGGAGGGCATGCTGAAGCAGACAATGTTTTCCTTTCCCACGGCCTTAACCCCCAGGTACGCCACCAGCGCCGAATCGATGCCGCCGGAAAGCCCCAGATGGGCCCGGGTAAAGCCGCACTTTGCCATATAATCGCGGATGCCCATAACAAGGCCGCCTTCCAGCACATCCAGCTCCTGCCGGCTCAGGCCGATTTTGAAGGGGTCTTCCTCGGCCGCGGCGCCGCTGCCGGCCCTGCCGCCGGCCGCAGTCTCCGTGCGGGGCCCGGGGGCGGCGCTGTCCCAGAGGATCAGGTCTTCCGCAAAGGCCTTTGCCGACACCGTCGGGAGGCCGGCGGCCCCGGTACTGCCTGCTCCGGAATCCGATCCGGCCCCCGCGGCCCCGGCCGGGCTCACCACAAAGGAACGGCCGTCAAAGAGTATCTGGTCATTGGCGCCCACCGCGTTGACATACACAAGGGGCACGTTAGCCCGATAACTGATCCGCCCGGCAAGGGCGCGGCGCAGCTTCAGCTTGCCCGCCACATAGGGTGAAGCCGAGGGCACGCAGAGCAGGCTTGGACCCTGGGCAAGAAGTTCCCGTACCGGATCCCGGACATAGCTGGTACCGGGGATATCGGTTTCACGCCAGACATCCTCGCAGATCGCGAAGCCTATCCGCTCGCCCCGGTATTCAAAAACCGACCAGCAGCGGGCCGGCTCAAAATTGCGGGCCTCGTCAAACACGTCATAGGTGGGGAGCAGGGTTTTTATCTGTTCAAAGGCAAGCCTGCCTTCAAGAATAAGCCCGTATTCATTGACCAGGGACTTGCCCCGCGAATAGGGATTCCGGTTCACAAAACCGACGCCGACCGCGATGTCCCGCGGAAGTTCCTGCTGAAGCATGTGAACGGTGCGGATATTGAGTTCCACAAAACGATCCTGATCCAGAAGATCCATAGGAGGATAACCGCAGATCGCAAGCTCCGGAAAAAGCACCATGTCGGCCTTCTGTTCCAGGGCCGCGCGGCGCGAACATTCAAGAATTTTTTCCCGGTTACCGGAAAAATCTCCGATAGTCGAATTGATCTGGGCAATGGAAATACGCATGATACCTCATCTGCTGTAGGCGGCCAGTTTTTCCGGCGGTTCCCGCAGGGTGTGCCTGTCGGAAGGCGCCGCGTCATCGGCGGGATACCCGGTGGGGAGAAAAGCCACGGGAATAATGTTCGCGGGCAGGCTAAATTCCTCCCGGGCCTTTACCGGATCAAAGTGCATAACCCAGGTAGTGCCCAGCCCGATATCGGCGGCCTGCAGCATCATGTGGGTAGTAACAATGCTTGCGTCAATCTCGCCGCTCTTCGCCCCGTCGTATTTTTCCCGTATCCAGCATTTGTCTGTATCGTAACCGACAAGAAACACCAGGGGCGCCGCAAAACGGCAGGCCGTACATTTATCAACCCTTGCAAGGGCATCCTCCCCGGTGATCACTAAAATCCGCTGGGGCTGTTTGTTTGCCGCCGTCGGCGCCAGCCTTGCCGCTTCCAGGACAAGGTCGATTTTTTCCTGCTCCACGGGCCGGTTTTTAAACCGGCGTGTTGAATACCGCTCCGCCGCCAGGTCTTTGAAATTCATCACTTCCTCCTTACAAATCAGGGCTGCTTCAAAATATCGGATTTTGAAACACCGGCTCCTGACAATAACTCCGAAACTATCCGCTTTTTCAGATCCTCCAGGCCGGCGCCGCTTTTAACGGAAACGGGAATACCGCCGGGGAAACGGGCAGGGAGTCCGGCGGTCGCCGCCGGTTCCAGCCTGTCAATTTTGTTCAGCACGGTGATTACGGGAATTCCCTCCGCTCCCAGTTCCCGAAGCACCGACAGGGTAGTTTCGTGCAAACCGCCGATTCCGGAATCCGACGCGTCCAAAATATGGATCAGCAGATCCGCAAGGGCGGCTTCTTCAAGGGTAGAACGAAACGCGTCAATAAGGGAATGGGGCAGCCGGCGGATAAATCCGACCGTATCGGTAAGCAGCACCGGAAACTCCGGCGCGGGTTCAAAACGCCGGGTAGTGGCGTCGAGGGTGGCAAAAAGCTTGTCCTCCACAAAAACCCCGGCTCCGGTAAGGGCATTAAACAGGCTGGACTTTCCCGCGTTGGTATAGCCCACAATGGCGCAAAGCGGTATTCCCTGCCGTTCACGCTGCCGCCGCTGAACCCGCCGCTGTTTTCGTACCACTTCCAGCCCTTTTTCAAGCTGGCGAATACGGCGTTCAACCAGCCGCCTGTCGGTTTCCAGCCGGGTCTCGCCGGCGCCCCGCGTACCGTAGGAACCGCCCCGCTGGCGGGAAAGATCGATGTATTTGTGACTCAGCCGGGGAAGAGAATAGGTAAGTTCCGCAAGTTTTACCTGGAGTTCAGCCTCCTTTGTTTTGGCCCGCAGGGAAAAAATCCTGATAATCAGTTCCTGACGATCTATTACCGGAATTCCGGCCAGATTTTCCCAGTTTCGCTGCTGGGAAGGGCTTGGATTCCAGTCCAGAACCAGGCAATCGGCCTCCGCCGCCAAAGCTTTTTCCGCCAATTCCCCGGCTTTTCCCGTTCCAATACCGAATTTCGGCTGTTTATTTCTGGGAGATACCACCTCGCGCCCGGCTGTTTCAAGACCCAGCGTTTCAACAAGTCCCGTCAACTCCCTGTCAAGAGATTCCGCCTCCGCGCTGCCGGAAAGAGCGTCCAATCCGGCAGAATTTTCCCGAAAAATCACCAAAAAAGCCCGTTTCGGCCTTTCCCCGGTCTCGTACATCTTTTTCATTATTTGTTTATAACACAAAAATGATTCTTTATGGACAGACAGATATAAAATTTTAGAGTATAATTACTATAGAGGTGATTCCAAGCGGCCAATTTAAAAAAGCTTCTATATTTAATACAATAAATTGCCGATAATTACTCTAAAGCGTTGGTATGGGAATGTAGCGTGACTGTTTCACAAAAAGCGGCTTTAAGCCTTCTTATTTCTGTATTTCTCTTTGCAGGCGTTGCGGTATTAGCTTATACCGGACTCTTTAATTTGATAGAAACCCGCTTTTACGATCCGTCAATCGCCAGGTCTCTTGCCCGCGAAACAGACCAGAGCGCCGGAGTTATTGAGGATTTCTTTTCCGGCCTTGACAGCCGTTTTTCGGGTTCCCTGAATGAGCCGTCAATCAAACGCAGCTTCCTCCCCAACCAAAGCGCCGGGGATATCTTTGACCGAAGCAGAATCTACGGAGTGCTGCTGGAATCAATCGGCGGGCTTCAGTCGGTTCGTTTTGTGGATTATAACGGAATCCGTATCCACTTCTCAACCTATGCCCAAGATCTGCTCAGCCAGGATCGCCTGTCCGTGGCCTACAGAAATTACAATGAAGATCCCATGAACCTGCCCTTTAATGAAATACAGGTTCCCGCCCAGGGCGGTCTCAAGCTAATCATGGATGAAAAAAACGACCGCATTATCTTCTCCTATCCTTTCTACGATTCCTTTGACGTATACCGGGGATCCGCTATTTTCACCGTTTCGGTCAGGGCTGTAGCTGAATGTCTTATCAGCGATGGCCGTATAAAAGTCGGTGAAGATGTCTCAATTATTGCCTCTCCGCCGGGAATCGTTTCCGGAAGTCCCGGAACATCCAAAACGGAGGTTCTTGGCAGGGTTTCTTCTATATGGAGCGACGGCCTGCTAAACCTTACGCCTTTTGTTTCCCCCAATTCAAACGTGTCTCTTGCTCTTCTTTCGGCAAAGATAGACCAGGGAATTTATTATGGACACCTGGTAGACGAAAGCCTCTTTTCTTTCCCCCAGGCAATGAAGGTAATCCTTCTTGTTGCAATATTCCTTACAATATATCTGACCGTATTCTTCTTTTTCAACCTGCAGCAAGATACCATGACGATAGTCCAGAACCGGCTTAAGGGTCTTCAAATTTCGCTTATCGAACAATTCTATGATCGTAAGGGCGATATGGACTGGACTCATTGGACCAGGGAGCTTGAACAGCGCAGAGAAGACATCCGCACGGAAGTTAAACACGGCATACGAATCGACCGGGGCAAACGGGCCGAAGAAGACATAGACTCTCTTATTGATA
>JAISAK010000166.1 GCA_031266695.1 Treponema sp. | reverse complement strand
GCCATTATGGATAAACTTATCATCAAAGGCGCGCGGGAACATAATTTAAAAAACATAGACCTGGAACTGCCCAGGGACAGACTTATCGTTATTTCAGGACTTTCGGGCTCGGGGAAAAGCTCCCTGGCCTTTGATACAATTTTTGCCGAAGGACAGCGGCGCTATGTGGAAAGCCTTTCCGCCTACGCGCGGCAGTTTTTGGGCCGCATGGACAAGCCCGATCTGGACTACATCGAGGGGCTTTCGCCCGCCATTTCCATCGAACAGAAAACAACCCACCGCAATCCCCGTTCCATCGTGGGGACGGTAACCGAAATCTACGATTACTACCGGCTGCTCTACGCCCGCATCGGTATTCCGCACTGCCCCGAATGCGGGCGCGAAATAAAGGAACAGCCGGTGGATTCCATCATCGAGACCATCATGGCCCAGGGGCAGGGCGACCGGGTGCAGCTTCTTGCCCCGGTAATCCGGGGAAAGAAGGGTGAACACCGCAGCATCATCGAGGACGCCCGCAAGGCGGGTTTTGCCAGGGCCCGTATCGACGGAGTGCCGATAAGTCTTGACGAAGATATCAAGCTGGACAAACAAAAGAAGCATACCATCGAGATCATCGTAGACCGGCTGGTGGTAGGGCCTGATATCCGTACCCGCCTTGCGGATTCGGTGGAGACGGCCCTCAGAACGGCGGACGGGATTATGCTGATCCTTGCCCAGAAACAGGGCGAGAGCAAGACGAAGGAGTACTTTGTTTCCCAGAAGAACGCCTGTCCCGACTGCGGCATTTCCATTCCCGAGCTTCAGCCCCGGCTCTTTTCCTTTAACAACCCCTACGGCGCCTGCCCCGGCTGTTCGGGCCTCGGGGCAAAGCTGGAATTCGATCCCGGCCTGGTTATCCCCAACCCTTCCCTTTCGTTTAACGAAGGCGGGGTGGTGCCCTACAACCCGGAATCCCCCTGGTACCGCAGCCGCTTTGAAAGCCTTGCCAGGCACTACAAGTTCAGCCTGGATACGCCCCTGAAGGATCTTCCGAAAAAAGTAATGAACGCTATTCTCTACGGCACCGCGGAAGACATCAAGGTGCGTTATGTGAACCGCGACAAGACCGAGCGTTACGAGTACCAGTCCCGGTTTACCGGCATACTTGAGGAACTGAAGCGCCGTTATCTGGAGACCCAGTCGACGGGGATCAAGGAGTGGCTTGAAAAATTCATGAGTCAGAAACCCTGCGAGGACTGCGGCGGCAAGCGGCTCAAGCCGGAGGCCCTGGCCGTAACCGTGGCGGGAAAAAACATCTGGGAGCTGACGAGCCTTTCGGTAACGGATTCGCTGAAATTTTTTGACACCCTTAAACTCAACGGAAACGAAAGAAAGATAGCCTACCAGATATTGAAGGAAATAAACGCCCGCCTGGGTTTTATGAAAAACGTGGGCCTTGATTACCTTTCCCTGGAGCGGAAGGCGGCGACTCTTTCCGGCGGCGAGGCCCAGCGCATACGGCTTGCCACCCAGATCGGCTCCAGCCTTGTGGGGGTGCTTTACATCCTCGACGAGCCTTCCATCGGACTGCACCAGCGGGACAACCAGAAGCTTATCGACACTCTGCTGTACCTGCGCGATCTGGGCAATACCCTCATTGTGGTGGAGCACGACGAGCAGACCCTGCGTACCGCGGATTACATTGTCGACCTGGGGCCCGGCGCGGGCGTCCACGGCGGCAGGGTAATCGCCCAGGGAACTCCCCGGGAAGTGATGGAAACGGAGGCGAGCCTTACCGGCCGCTACCTTGCGGGAACCCTTGTTATGGATCTGCCCGAGGAAAGGCGGAAGGGGAACGGAAAATGTATCCGCCTTACCGGCGTTTCCGAACACAACCTTAAAAACATCACCATAGAAATGCCCCTCGGAGTCTTTACCTGCATTACCGGCGTTTCCGGTTCGGGCAAGTCAACCCTCCTCACCGACGTACTCTATCCTGCCCTGGCAAACAAGATCTACGGTTCAAGCCGCGCCGAAGGGAACTATAAAAAAATCGAGGGCGCCGAATTTATCGACAAGGTTATTGACATCGATCAGAGCCCCATCGGCCGCACGCCCCGTTCAAACCCGGCAACCTACGTCGAGGTATTCGGGGCCATCAGGAATCTTTTCGCGAGCCTTCCCGAGGCAAAGATGCGCGGCTACAAGCCGGGACGCTTCTCTTTCAATGTCCGCGGCGGCCGGTGTGAAAACTGCCAGGGCGACGGAACCATCAAAATTGAAATGAATTTTCTCCCCGACGTGTATATTATCTGCGACGTGTGCAAGGGCCGGCGCTTCAACAAGGAAACCCTGGAAATCCGCTACAAGGGCAAAAACATCGCCGACGTGCTGGATATGACCATTGAGGAGGCCGCGGAATTTTTCAGTCCTATTCCCCAGATTGCCAGAAAAATGGATACCCTTCTTTCGGTGGGCCTTGGTTATGTGAAACTCGGCCAGTCGGCGCTTACCCTTTCGGGAGGCGAAGCCCAGCGGGTAAAGCTTGCCCTGGAGCTTTCCCGGCGTTCAACCGGCAGAACCCTCTACATGCTGGACGAGCCCACTACCGGACTCCACTTTGCCGACGTCAAGCAGCTTATGGAAGTTATTCAGCGTCTGGTGGATCAGGGGAATACGGTTATCATGATAGAACACAATCTGGATGTGCTGCTTCAGGCGGATTACCTTATTGATCTGGGGCCCGAAGGGGGCGCCCGGGGCGGCGAGATTGTGATTACCGGAACGCCGGAAGAAGCGGCCCTTTGTTCCGCTTCCTACACGGGAAGGTACATCAAAATGATGCTGGACAAAAACCGGCGGCGCAAGTACGGTTCCGCCGTTTCGGCGTGGGGGCAGGCTTCGCGGCAGCCGGCGAAGGGCAGGCTTTTATCCGAAAAAAAATGAAAAGCGGGACGGGGATACGGAGAACGGTAGTTTTATTATTTCTTCTCGGTTTCCTTGTTCCTTCCCCTCTTTTCTCCCAGGACGCCGCCGGCGAAACCGCTTCCGGGGAAGCCCCCGGCGAAACCGCGGCCGCGGAGAGCGTCGCGGTGGAAACCGCTACCGGGACTGTCGCGGTGGAGAGCGGTACGGCGGAAAGCGGCGGCGCGGAGAGCGGCGCGGCGGCGGGCAGTTCCGGAGGAATCCCCGCCGCGGAAGCTTTGCCGCTAAGCCCCGAGCAGAACCTTATCGACATGGACATTAAAACCTCAAGCCTTACGGAGCTTGCCGCCTGGTGCCGCAGCCTTGGCCTTTCCGAAGGCGGAACCAGAACGGAGCTTGCCCGGCGGCTCAGAGAGTACTTCCGCCTTCCGCCTTCCGGCGCCGCCGAAGAAGAGGACAAGCGGAAAATCATCACCATAGAGTCGGCGCGCAGTACCGAGTACTTCAGGCTTGAAATAGCGGATGAAGACTATGCCCGGCTTAGCGGCGATGTCAGGATAAGCCTCAAAGACGGGGACGCGATTCACCGGATCAGGGCAAGCGGAATTCTCTTTAACCGTACCCGGAATATCCTTACCGCGACGGGCGGCGTTGAATACATAAAGGAAGCGGGGGAAACGGTGGAAACCTTTCGGGGCGAGTCCATAACGGTAAACCTTGACAATTGGGAGAGTATTTTTCTGGACGGAGTTTCGGAACGAAAACTCCAAAGTGACAGTACAATGTACCGCTTTTCGGGAACCGTCATTTCCCGAAACGACGAGGAAGTAACGGTGCTGAACAAAGCCTCTATCAGCAACGGAAACAATCCGGAAGCTCTATGGTCCCTGAACGCTTCGCGGGTATGGCTCCTTCCCGGTTCCGATTTTGCCATATTCAACGCGGTACTCAAGGTAGGGGAAATTCCGGTTATGTATATTCCCTTTTTCTATTATCCCGCCGATGAGGTTCTTTTCCATCCGGTAATCGGTTTTCGGACAAGGGAAGGGTCCTTCGTGCAGACCACCACCTATATCCTTGGAAGGCCGAAGGCCGATTCTGCCTCCCAGAGCTCCCTTACCAGGATACTGGGGAGTTCGAGCGATATGGAAAAAAAGCGGCAAGGTATCTTTCTGCGAAGCACCGGCAAGAAAGTCACGGATCCGGGCGCGACAACCCTCAAGGCGATCGTTGATTATTATACCAATTTAGGCGCTTACCTGGGAGCGGAACTCAATACCCCGAAATTGGGAATCCTCAACACCCTGGATCTCAGCTTCGGTATCGGGTTCACCAGAACCATTATCCGGGACGCGGCGGGTAACTACACTCCCTTTACCCCTTCGGATTCCACGCCTCCGACTTATGACGGGTCGAGTGACTGGAACAAGACGAATCTTTTTTCCCAGGAGGTTCCTTTTCGTTACCGCCTCAAAACCGGCAGCTCCATCAGCGGAAAGTACGGCAACCTTTCCTGGAATTTTCCTTACTATTCGGATCCCAATGTTGACAACGATTTTATCATCAACCGGGCCGAAGAGATGGACTGGGTAAATATGATCCAGAAGGGCGCGGCAGTGGAGGAAGACGAAACAACGGCGACCACCGTCGGCGCCTATCAGTGGCAGCTTACGGGGTCTCTCAAGCCTTCCTTTCCCATCCTGGCGCCCTATGTTTCGAGCGTCACCCTTTCAAGCTTTTCAACTACCGTTGCCTTCAAAACGCGGAACATGACGGCAAGTTCCGCCGGCGGCAAGTACCCTTCCTATTTTTATACCTATTCTCCGAGTCGGTCTTTCTTCTACCCCGATACGGCTACTCTCTATTCGGCGAACGGGTCAATAGCGGGAACCCCCCTGACCCTGGGCGCCGCCGGGACGGCCGCGGGAAACCAGCCCGCTTCCGGCGCGCAGAGCGCGGCGCAAGGCGCGGCGCAAGGCGCGGGGCAAAGTACCGGGCAAAGCGCCGGGGAACCGCGGGACCCGTTTAAGGACATCGGCGTGCCGCGATCTCCCTGGGAAAAGGCCGCCGGGGAACAGGACGAAAAAATTTCCGAAACGGACAAACTTGTCCCTCCGGTTTTGGAGCAGCGCTTTGACATGCCCCAAAGCGGAACAGCGCGTTTCAGCATTGATTACCGAATTACGCCTACCAGCGCGTCGGAGCTTCAGTTCAGATCTTCCGAGAGTAACTGGGCGGAATACGGCGACATTGACTGGAACGAGATTTCGTCAATCCTTTCCACCGCCGGCGGCGACGCTTCTACCACTTTCAATCTGAATCATTCGGGAGGTTTTTACACCAACGCTTTTACCCTTTCCGGCAACGGTACCTGGAGGCAGTACAGTTATATCAACGAGGAAGCGGAATCTTATGTCTCCGTGCCGCCGGGCTCGCCGCCGGGTACGCCGCCGTCTCCCGACGAGGCAAAAATAAACCAGGCCCGGGAGCAGCAGTACCGGCAGTCCTTCTTTACCACCTCCTACGGATATACCGGCACGGTGCGGCCCCTGTACCGCGACAGTATATGGGGACAGTCGAATTTGCAGTACAGCCTCAAGGGGATTATAGCGAAGTCCGATTTTACCGGAACCGGGGAAGATCCCGACTGGGAAATACAATACGGAGAATGGGACAAGGAAAAACTCGAAACCCATCAATTCGCGACAAACCTCGCGGCCGCGGTTATGGAGAAGCAGCAGAATTTTACCCTCAGCGCGGATCTGCCGCCGAGGGATCCTTCCATTTCCGGAAACGCCACTTTCCGGGTTTGGCTTACCGAGATCAACGCCCACATGCGGATCGCGAATCCGGGGGAAGAGGACAAGCGGAAATTCGAGCCCTTTTATTCAACCGAAACCCTGAAATATGGAACCTGGGGTTCCCGCTCCCTTGTGGAACTGGTGCATTATATGGTGCTTGATACGGAACTAAAGGAATTTACCACTATTACCACCAAGCTTACCCTTCTGGATTTTATCGCCGAGTATACGGTTACCCGCACCCAGGGTTACGACTTTAACCCGAACCTTGGCTGGGTGCAAAAAAAGGAGGATCCGAGCCTTAAACCCAGGGATTTTACCCTGAGCTATGTCAAAACCTTCGGTGATAAGACTAAAAGGGAACTGTGGAAAAAACGGCTGGGTTTTTCGGTCGACATTAATACCCGCCTTTTTTTTGATCTCCAGCGCTATACCAATTCCAGCTTCCGCCTGACCCTGGGTTTTACCCTGGGGATCACTAATTTCATCGATCTTTCCTTTTCAACCACCTCGGAAAACGCGGTTATTTTCCGCTATTTCAAGGATCTGCCCATGTTTGACGACTTTCCCATGACCCTCCCCGAGGGGGAGCAAAACGATTTTTTCACCGATCTTGCCAACTCCTTCCGCTTTGACGATGAAAGCAGGCGGAGAAGTTCCGGGTTCAAAATGAAGAGTTTTACCCTCGCGGCAACCCATCATCTCGGAGACTGGAACGCCGTTTTGGGCGTTACCATGTCCCCCTACCTGCCGGAGAATACCCGGCAGTACCAGTTCAACACCGAAGTATCTTTTGTTGTCCGGTGGATACCCATTACCGAAATTAAGTCGGATATCAGTTATAATAAAAAGAATGACGAATGGATTGTAAAATGAGGCTGATAAAAAGGCAGGATATTTCGTTCAAAAATGTTACCGGAAGTGCCCTTGACTAGTTTGCGAGGAGGGCTATAGACTTTTTGTTTAGAGGTATATTTGGAGGACAGTATAACCATAGTACTGGATAACAGGGAACTGCTGTCCGGGATCTGCGGAGCAAACGACGGAAACCTGAAGGCGATCGAAGGTTCCCTGGGGGGGCGTATAGCCGCCCGGGGCAATGAAATCCGCCTTGAAGGGGTTGACGAAGCCGGCCTTCAGCGATTTAAGACAATGATAGACGATCTAATAGCGGTGATTCGGGAGGGTGAAACGCCTTCTCCGGAATATGTCCGGGCCCTGGCGGGAACCCTTGTTCCGTCCGCCGGCGGGGAAAGCGCTTCCGGCGACGAAGGCGCGCCGGTTTCCGCGGAAGAAACGCTTGAAACCCTCCGGGAGGCGGTGATACAGATTCCCCACGGTTTCCAGCGAGTCCATCCCCGCTCAAAGAATCAGGCGGCTTACATACACGGTATGCGTTCCTGCGACATCAGTTTCTGCGTGGGACCCGCGGGAACCGGAAAAACCTATCTTGCCATCGCGGAAGCCCTGCGTCTGGTGATTTCCAAAAAAATGCGGAAGCTGGTGCTTACCCGTCCGGTGGTCGAAGCCGGAGAAAGCCTCGGTTTTCTCCCCGGCGATCTTGCCCAGAAGATCAATCCCTATTTAAGGCCCCTCTACGACGCCATGGAATCCCTTGTCCCCTTTGATATGATTCGGCGTATGGAGGAAAACAGGGCCATAGAGATAGCGCCCCTGGCTTATATGCGGGGGCGCAGCCTTAACGACTGCGCGGTGATCCTTGACGAGGCCCAGAACACGACAAAGGAACAAATGAAGATGTTCCTTACGCGGATAGGCCGGGGCGCCCGGGCAGTGATTACCGGCGACATTACCCAGATAGACCTCCCAAGACGGACGGATTCGGGGCTGCTCCAGGCCATCGAAATTCTCAAAGATTTGGACGGAATCCATTTTGCCTTCCTCCATACCGCCGATGTGGTGCGAAATCCTCTCATCAAGAAAATAATACAGGCTTACAATGAAAAAGATATCTAATCCCTTTATCAGGGACTTGCGCGATTCCCTGCACAGGCTTTTCGTTCCGGATCGTTCCCGGCTGGGCCCCACTTTATGCGGCGCCGCCGCTTTTATTGTCACCACTATTGTAGTTGTAACCAATATGAACTCCGGCGCCGACGGGGCGGGTAAACTTCGGGATTTTGAGGCCGGCAAAGTTGCGGATCGGGATGTTGCCGCCGGTCAGTCGGTGTCATATATCGACACGGAAGCAACCCGGCTTCGCATGGAAGCGCAGGATCGTCTTGTACCGGCGGTATTCCGGTTTTCCGTTTCCGCCGGGACGGATATACGCAATTCATGGAACGCCTTCTGCGATTTTGCCGATAAAAGCCTGGAAGAAAGCTCTTCGGCCGGCGCGGCGAGTCTCGCGGTACAGGCCGGATATCCGGGCTATTTTCCCGTCGATACGCTGGGTCTTTTTCTTGAGTCCCCGGGGAGAGATAAATTCAGGGATTACGGAACGGAAATTCTTGACCGCCTTCTGGAAAAAGGCGTTTTTTCCCTCAACGGCGCCGAACTGCAAAATTATAATCCCGACGTGGCGGAAGTCCTGTCTTCCTCGGCTTCCCGTTCCGAAAAGGAACGGGTTCCCTACAGCGGCATGGTTACAAAAGACAAGGCCGGTGAAGCCGTCGGACGTTATGTTGCCGGAGAGAATTTCCCCGAAGCTTTTTCGGCCTCCGCCGTGGATATACTCAGGCCCTTTGTTGCCGAAAATGTATTTTTTTCCCCCAATGATACCAAACAGCGCGTAACGGAAGTAAGGGTACGCCTTGAACCGGTGGTCAGATATATCGACAAGGGAAAACGGGTTATCCGAAAGGGTTTTATTATTACCGATGAGGACATGAGGGAACTGCGGGCTCTTGCCACGGCTCTTCCCGGAAGGGATCTTCGCAGCGCGGCCGGCCTTGTCATTCTTCAGATATTTATCTTTTCGCTTTTTTTCTTTTTGAAGAAACCCCTGCTTTTTGGAAGGGAGCTTGACAGCAGTGAAAGCTACCTTCTTTCCATTTTGGCCTGTCTGTATCTTTCGGGGGCGGTTCTGGCAAAGAACATGTTTCCGGCGGCAGAAAATTTTCCCGCTTCCATAGTGCTGCCCACCGCGCTTGTAATAATGCTGCCGGCTATTTTTATCGGCCCCCGTTTCGCCCTTGTTCTGGCAATGGCCCTTCCCCTGGGGGCTTATCTTTCGGGCGCCTTTGATTTTTTCTCTTACCTCTTCGCGCTGGTCTCGGGCATTGCCGCTTCCATCGTCCTTAATGACGCCGAAAAGCGCATGGACCTTATCAAAGCGGGCGGCGTTATTGCCCTGTTCAACTGCGTTGCCGCGGTTGTTATTCTCCTTATGCGCCACGCAAGCTTCGCTTCCTATCCCGCGCTGCTTTTCTGGTCGGCCTTTAACGGCATCGTTTCGGGCATGCTCGTTCTCGGTTTTTTGCCGCCCCTGGAACATGCCCTCAACGCGGCCACTACTTTCAGGCTTATGGAACTTTCGGATCTCAACGCGCCGATCCTGAAAAAACTTTTTACCGCGGCGCCGGGAACCTACAGCCACTCAATTATGGTAGCCAACCTTGCGGAGCAGGCCTGTCAGGATATCGGCGCAAACGCGCTTCTTGCGCGGGTAGGGGCTTACTACCACGATCTGGGTAAAATGGAAAACCCCGATTACTTTGTGGAAAACCAGACCGACCATAACAAGCATGACGATATTAACCCGCGGCTTTCCGCCACGGTGATCCGCAGCCATGTAAAGCTCGGCGTGGAAAAGGCGCGGAGCCTGGGCCTTCCCCGCGCGGTCATAGAAATTATCGCGGAGCATCACGGTAATTCCCTTATTACCTGGTTTTACAACAAGGCCCTTCAGCAGGAGGGCTCCGATCTTCAGCAGAAAAATCAGGTCAACATGGACGATTTTACTTACCCCGGCGTTCCGCCCCATTCGCGGGAATCGGCGGTGGTGATGCTTGCCGATGTAACCGAAGCCGCGGTGCGTACCTTGAGCAAGCCGACGGCCGCAAAGATGGAGAAATTCATACAGGAACTTTTCGACGCCAAGGTAAAGCACGGCCAGCTTTCCCAGTCGGATCTTACCTTCCGGGACCTTGAAACCATCAAAATGGCCTTTGTCCGGGTGCTTGCGGGCTATTATCACTCGCGGATCGAGTATCCCAAGCTCAAAGAAGACGGCGGCGAGGACGAGGCCTCAAGGGAAGAAGCCGCCGAAAAGAAAGCGGCGGGGGAAGGGGCGGACAGGGAAAACGCCGTCGAAAAAAGAACCTCCCTAAAGGCGGCCCTGAAAACCGCCGTCCCGGCGGTAAAAGGAAGCCTCGCATGAACCGGGTGGATGTCGGCGCCGAAGGTTTGGAACCTCCTTCGTGGAGCGGCGCCCTGGAATCTTTTGCCCTCCGGGTTTTGGATTTTATCGGCAGGGATAACTGGGATCTTTCGGTGCTTCTCTGCGGCAATGAAAAAATTAAAGCCCTCAACATCCAATACCGCGGCAGAAATGAAGCCACCGACGTTCTTTCCTTTGAGCTGGGCGCGGAGACGGCGGATGAAGAAGGCGGCGCCCGCTACCTTCCGGGCGACATCGTGATTTCCCTGGAGACGCTTCGGGAAAACGCGCGCCGCTTTGAAACAAGCGAGGACGAGGAACTGCGCCGGCTTCTCATTCACGGCATCCTTCATCTTGACGGAATGGATCACGCCTCGAATGATGAAAACGAGCCCATGCTGAAATTACAGGAGAATCTTTTGGAGCGGTTAAAAGGGGAATGTGTTCTGCCTCTTGAAGAGGCCCGCGCGGGAGGGGAAGGGTGAAGAGTCCCTTTGCGAAGATCTTCAAAAAGAATGAAGGCGAGGGCGCGGCGAAAAACCAGGCCCGGATAAATCCCAGGACAATTAAGCTTCTTGAAAAAGACCAGCGGGAGATGATCCGCGGGGTGTTTGAGCTTTCCGATACCACCGTCAAGGAAGTTATGGTTCCCCGGACCGATACGGTGTTTCTTTCGGCGGACGCTACCAAAGAGGAACTTTTGGCGCGCATAGCCGAGAACGAACATTCCCGTTTTCCCGTGTACCAGGAAACCATAGATAATGTTATCGGGATTCTTTACGTCAAGGACGTGCTTAAAAGCCTTGTCTGCAATGTTCCCTTTGACATAAGGGCCCTGCTCCGGAAGCCCTTCTTTGTTCCCGTTTCAAAGCATATTGACGATCTTCTGCGGGAACTCCGCCGCCGCCGGGTGCATATCGCCGTTGTGGTGGACGAGTACGGCGGCGTGTCGGGCATTGTCTGCATGGAAGATATCATTGAAGAAATCGTCGGCGATATACAGGATGAATTCGATCATGAGACCGAGGATGTGGTCCGCCTTGCCGACGGCGTCTGGCTCTGCGACGGCCGGGTTAACCTTGAAGATCTGGCCGAAGAAACGGCCCTTGATCTTCCGGTTGACAATTTTGACACCCTCGGGGGCTTTGTGTTTGATCTTTTCGGAAAGATTCCCGCGCGCTGCGAAAAGGTTGTTTACCGGGGCAGCGATTTCATCATTCAGGAAATGGACGGGCACAAGATAAGTTCGGTAAAGATTGTTATGAATAAGGGAAACCCGGAAAAGCCCGATTCTGCTCCGTAGATTTGAGTTGACTTGTTCAACAACCCGGTTGGTTGTCTCACAAGTCTCGCAGATTTGGTGGATTTCTTGCAGAAATCCACCAAATCTGCTGTTT
>JAISAK010000238.1 GCA_031266695.1 Treponema sp. | reverse complement strand
TTTAAAGCCGGCCCATTCGCCGGACACAATCTTCATCCGGCAGACGCCGCATCCGCCCCCGCAGCACCCGTGCCGCAACGGCCCTTTTCCGGCGCGAATCATTGCCTTGAGCACCGCCTCGTCCCCGGCGCAGCAAAAGGATATATTCGTATCCTCGACATATATCCGGTACCGCTGCCCCATAATTATATTTCTAGCCCTTAATCCCGTTTTTAAGCTGATAGGCCACATCGACTATCATATCTTCCTGGCCGCCGACCATGCGCCGCTTTCCCAGTTCGACAAGGATATCCCTGGGCGAAAGCCTGAATTTTTCGGCGGCCCGCCGCGTATGCAAAAGAAAACTCGAATACACTCCCGCATAGCCCAGCATGAGCGAATCCGTCCTGATAACCTGGGGCCGCTGCATAAGGGGTTCAACGATTTCCTCGGCCAGGTCCATAAGGTCATAGGTGTTTATGCCGGTATTGTACCCAAGCCGCTGAAGCACCGCGCAGAACACCTCTATCTGGGTATTCCCCGCGCCCGCGCCAAGGCCCCGGCAGGTTGCGTCTATGTATTCCGCCCCCTCTTCCACCGCGGCAAGGGAATTGCCTATCGCAAGCCCAAGGTTATTGTGTGCATGGAAACCAATCGGCAGGTTTATATTGTTCTTCAGAACAGATATCCGTTCCCGAACATCGTTAGGCGTCATATAACCGGAAGAATCCGCAAGATTGATATAATCCGCTCCGGCGTCGGCAAAGATCTTCGCCTGTTCCAGAATCTTTTCGGGCCCTGCCATGTGGGTCATCATAAGAAAGCCGACGGTGAACAGGCCGTTCTGTTTTGCCCACCGGATATGCTGAATGGCAATATCCGCCTCGGTGACGTGAGTCGCCACCCGCACCGCCTTTGCTCCCCGTTCTTTGGCCTGTTTCAAATCTTCGATGGTTCCAACTCCGGGCAGGAGCAGGACGGCCAGCCTGGCTTTTTTGACCGCCCTGCCTGCCGCTTCCAGAAGCTCCATTTCCGAAACCCGGGAAAAGCCGTAATTTATCGAGGATCCGGCAATTCCGTCACCGTGGCTTATCTCGATAAGGTCTACCCCGGCACGGTCCAGCCCTCCGGCTATCGCTTCCGCCTGCTCTACGCTGAAGGAATGACTCACCGCGTGACTGCCGTCCCGCAGTGTTGTATCCACTATGTGTATCCTTCCCTTCTCCACCCTAGCTTCCCCCCAGCTTCTTCGCGGCCAGCTTCTCCGCCACCGCCACCGCCGCCTGGTTGATGATGTCCAAATTCCCCGCATAGGCCGGAAGAAAATCCCCCGCGCCTTCCACTTCCACAATCACCGTCACCTTGTTCAAATCCACCATCGGCGGAACCCGCAGCCGGTAGCCCGGCACATAACTCTGCACTTCCTTTACAATGGCTTCCACCGAAGACACTATTTTTTTCTCGTCCGGATTCTTTACCAGGGCGTAAATTGTGTTGGTCATCAGCAGCGGCGGCTCCGCCGGGTTAAGTACGATAATCGCCTTGCTTCGTTCCGCCCCGCCGACGATCCTCAGCGCCTTTGCCGTTGTCTCCGTAAACTCGTCTATGTTCGCCCGCGTTCCGGGCCCCGCGCTCTTGCTGGATATGCAGGACACAATCTCCACGTACTCCGCGTCCGCCGCGCGGTGTATCGCGTAGGCTATCGGAACCGTTGCCTGTCCGCCGCAGGTTACCATGTTGAAGTCTTCTTCGTCGGTCAGCTTATCCAAATTCACGCAGGGCACTACATAGGGCCCCAGCGCCGCCGGCGTCATGTCCAGGACAATCTTCCCCGCGGCCCGCAGTATCGGCGAATTGTGCAGATGCGCCTTCGCGCTTGTCGCGTCAAATACTATCTGCACCTCCGGGTCTTCCGCCGCGGCGTCCACCCCCTGTATCGAGGTTTTGAACCCAAGCCCCGCGGCCCGTTTGATGCCTTCCGATTCCACAATCCCCGTCATCAGGTGCATCTGCAGATTTTTGCTTTTCATCACCTTGTACATCAGATCGCTTCCGATGTTCCCCGGCCCGATGATTCCTACTTTTATTTTGTCCACCTTTCCTTCCTAAACAAATACCGCCTCGATCTTCCCGAAGGAGGAAAACTCCGCGGTAAAGACATCGCCCTTGACCGCGGCCGGCGCCGCGGAAAAAGCGCCCGACAGGATCACCTCCCCCGCTTTAAGGGTAACGCCGTAGCTCCGAAGCCGGTTGGCCAGCCACGCCACCGAAAGGCAGGGATCGCCAAGGACGGCCGAGCCGGCGCCTTCACCGGCAGGCTGTCCGTTCCTGTAGAGCTTCATTGTCACCCCGGGCAGATTGACCTCACCCGGCGAAAGCCGCCTGCTTCCCAGAACATAGCGCCCGGAAGAGGCGTTATCCGCAATCGTATCGGGAAGCTTGATCTTCCAGTCCGCGATGCGGCTGTCGACAATTTCAAAGGCCGCGACCACATAATCCGCCGCCGCCAGCACATCCCCGCGGGTAAGGTTTTCACCCGTAAGATCCCGCTTGAGGATAAAGGCAATTTCTCCTTCAATCTTGGGCAGAATAAGATCGTCCGCCGGTATCCTTCCGTCTTTACACTCCATAGCGGCAAAAAGGTGGCCGTAATCCGGTTCATTTACCCCCAGCTGCTTTTGGATGCCCGGAGAAGTCAGGCCGATCTTCTTGCCGGAAATGACATGGCCCAGGGAGACAACCCTTTTTACGTTTTCAAGCTGGATACGATAGGCGTCATCCACGCCGATAGAGCTGTCCTGATCCGTAAGCGGAGGAAGGGGTCTGCGGCTCTGTTCCGCTTTAAAGAGCTGTTCCGCAAAGGCCGCTATTTTCCCGCCGTCCATATTTACCCCTGGATAAAATTCCGGACAAGGTCGGCGAATTCCCTGCTATGTTCTCGCTGGGTCCTGTGCCCGCAATGGCCGAACACGTGGAGCTGGGCCTTGTCTATCAGTTGAAGAAGCCTGTAGGAATTCTCCAGAGGAATTACCCGGTCTTCCCGGCCGTGAATGATGAGGGTTTCGTGGGGAATATTGCGGATATACTGCTGGTTCCCCGCCATAGCCTCCACCCCCTTCTGCCGGGGTTCCGGAAACAGCGCGTGAAAACTCTCCTGAAAACCGGGCTGAATACTGGCTTCGTACCGGGTCTTGATCAGCTC
>JAISAK010000089.1 GCA_031266695.1 Treponema sp. | reverse complement strand
GGATGCCGGGAGCTTTTTACCCTCAAAAAGTTTCTTGAGGGAAAGAGCGCCCTTGGATTCTCCTGACTCAAACAGGGTCATAGGCCGCAATTTAAGCCGTGAAAAACGGCCGGTACCGGAGTGGGACGGTTGCTCACCCGGAACAGATGATCCGGTAAGAATAAACAAACCCGGCCTTTGCTCATTGTCTATAATCCTTCGCGCCCGGTCCCAAACGGAAGGCGTATCCTGCCATTCATCTATGAGCCTTGGATAGGTACCGTTCATTATGAGTTGCGGCGCAAGGTGATATTGCTCCCTGTTTTCGGGTACATCCATATTTATAAAAGACTTTGCATGGAAAAGGCCGGTAGTGCTTTTCCCGCACCACTTCGGGCCTGTGATAAGTATACCGCCAAATGCTTTTAACCGCTGCCGGATAATTGGGTCTATAATCCGGGGACGGTAATTCTTGATATCCATAAACGCCTCTGTAATAATATCGTTCTAAGAGCTTGTCCAAAAACTGAAGTTTTGGAACAGCCTCATATAATACAGGTTATCGTGTTACCTGATTTACGTCAATTATATTACATGAAAAACGTATATTTTATTACCTGAATTACGTATTAATATCGGCCGCTAGGGTGCGGCCTCCCCGTCTTCCCAGGCGTGAATAAACTGCAACGCGTACTGCTGTATCCCGCCGAAGTAGTTTTCGATAAAGGCAGCCAGCTCGCGGCCCGCATAACGGTAGTGCCAGCTTTCCCAGCGGTAGCCGGTAACATCCTCATACCCGTCGGGAAACGAAAGGGACCAGCCGAAACGTCCCGCGTTAGCCGCCATCCAGCGGCCCGCGTCTGTTTCGGCAAAGGAATCGTCTATCGATCCAAAGTCGGCCGCAAGTCCCGTCTGGTGCTGGCTGCGGCCCGGCCGCGCGGATTCCCTGTCCGCCGCCGCCTGCCCCATTTCGTTTACAATGCGGTTGTATACTTCAACCTGGTAATCATAGGAACGGTAGGCGGAAGAAACAAGAAGGCTGACACCCTGCGAGCCCGCGGCCACGGCCATCTCTTCAAGGGAATCCGCCGCCGCCTGCCGCAGAAGCATCCCCCCCCTGTTGATCCGGTAGGAGCCGCCGCTTTTAAGCTCAACAAGGTCCTCCGGTTCATACCCGGCGGGCAGGGCGTGGCTTTTGTCTACCAGCTTTCGCAGAAAGGGATCGCCCTCAAGGCAGCCCAGCAGGTCGAGGACAAAGGCTGGGCTTCCGGCGGCCTCCGCTTCCAGCTTTATAACAAGCTCCGGCGGAAGGTTCGCCCCCTCGAACACCGCCGTAAAGAGATTTGCGTCCTGTCCGCCCTCCCCTGCCGCGCTTCCCGAAAAGCTTAAACGCACGATTGCCTCGTCAAGCTCCGGCAGTTCCCCCGCCGCATCAGGTTCCGCCGGAGAAACCGGTTCTGTTCGGGCCCCCGGGGTTCCGCCGGCATCCGGCGCGGACCGGGAAGCTGATTTTGAACAGGCGGCGGGGAAGATTAAAACCAATACAACGGGAAAGACTGTTTTCCAAAAATTGCGCATATCCTAACTATGAAGAAAGGAGGCAAAAAAATCCAGATGATACCTGCCTCTTGGGGTACAACATATTATCTTTTACCTTAATTTGGTGTATTATTAAAGTTGTTCAAAAGCTGAAGTTTTTGAACAACTTCCGCTTAAAAACCGCAAAATGCTCTGCATTTTGCAAGACTTGTTCGATAACCAACCGGGTTATTGAACAAGTCCATTCTCTGAACAAGTCCGTTGGCGGAGAAGAAACCCGGCAGACAAATTACGGGGTATAAAACGGAGTATAAAAAATGAATGAAAAAATTCTTGCTTTTTGGAACGCCCACTATACAGGCATAATCGAACTGGGCAGGGACCTCATCGTCACCGTCGTCATTGTCATTGCGGGCCGCGTGCTGACCCGCGGCGCGGTAAAGCTTATCAACCGGGCGGCGGCAGATACGCTCCAGGTTGACGAGACCATTGCTTCGCTGCTGCGGCTGATAATCCGCTACGGCATTTTTATTGTCTGCCTCATCATGATTCTCAATACCTTCGGAATAAATACCGCAAGCCTCCTTGCCATTCTTGGCGCGGCCGGCGTTGCCATCGGCCTTGCCCTCAAAGACACCCTGAGCAATATCGCGGCCGGCCTCATCCTGCTCTTTCTCCGCAGTTACCATAAAGGCGATTACATTGAATTCGGTTCCTACAGCGGCACGGTAAAAGAGATCAGCCTTTTTACCACCACGCTTGAAACTCCCGACGGCATATACGTCTCGGCGCCCAACTCCGGCATCTGGGGTACGATTCTGAAAAACTACACCCGCAACGGCAGACGCCGCATGGATCTTTCCATCGGCATTTCCTATTCGGATTCTATTGACGCCGCGTTCCGGGTCATGAGCGAGATCGCCGCCGCGGAAAGCCGGTTTATGAAAACCCCCGCGCCCCAGATTGTGGTCCAGTCCCTGGGCGAAAGCTCCGTCAACATAGTCCTCCGCGCCTGGGCCGGCGTTGATGTGTACTGGTCAATCTATTCGGATCAGATGAAAAACATCAAGGAAAAGTTTGATGAAGCCGGCCTGCGCATCCCCTTCCCCCGGCGGGAACTGCACGTGTATACGGAGAAAAACCTTCATGAATGATCCTGGGCCGAATCGGACGGCCGACCTACCGATTAGGAGGCGGTCGCTCTATCCACTGAGCTACAGGACCGCTTATACATCTATGGGGTCTACTATAATATCTGCGCGGCCTGATTGTCAACACGGACGTGAAAATATATACAAGGTAATATATCATACCCTAAGCACCAGGGAATGAAATTAATGGCCTCTACAGCGGGAACGCCAAAGCCGCCGTTCACTTACCTGTAGAATCCGCCTCCACAGCCTTGCAGTCTGTTTCGCCGGGGAATTCCAGAGTCGTTCATGACGGCTTTGGCGCTCCTGCGGGAAAGTTCATGCGTTTCACTCGTGACACCAAGGGTAGAGTCTGTTACCTTGAATGTCTTTTCGGTGATGGGGAAGAGGGCGAGGCATGAAGCCGTTCACGGGGTGCAATAAAAGCGCC
>JAISAK010000043.1 GCA_031266695.1 Treponema sp. | reverse complement strand
TCCCGTTGATTTCGGCAAGGTCAGGTTCTACATGGGTAACACAGTTGGCGGTACTTTCTATCTTGACGATCTTAAGATTAGCTACGGCGATTAGGAGGCTGCTTAGACTAAAAAGCATAATCAGAAATTTACCACAAAGTCGAAAAAGTAAAATAAGGAAGGCTAAAATGCTCACTTTTCTTAACTTCTTCGACTTATTCGACTTTGCGGTAGTTTTATTATTCTTACAGTTAAGACTTTACGAGGAGGATACAAGAATGAAGAAGAACAAAAAACAGTTGTTTCGGGCGCTGCTTGCGCTGTGGGTAAGTCTTGCCGCGCTTTCCTGCGCGTCCCTGGGCGGGGAGGCCTTTGCCTGGGAGGATGATCCCGATTTTACGCCCCCCGACACCGTCTCAGCGTCTTCGGGAGGTGTTCCGGCGGCGCTCAAAGTTTCGGCTTCGGGGACTTACGAAACACGCGAAGACTTTGAAAAGGCCGCCGTTTCCGGCGCGAAGATTTCAGGCTCCGTCTTTTCTCTTACGTCAAACCCATCGGGCGGCGGTTCCGCCGAGATCGTCATGGTTGAGGACGGCGGTTCAAAGGCCCTTAAAATGACCCACACCGGGCCGGTAACAGGCGGGCGGACCCAGCTTTCGTACAAACCTCAAGGAGAAGTGGTGAGCGCCGTAGGGGTACAAAAAAAGGTGGAGATCGAATTCCGTTTTAAGATCGAAGGAACCAACGGCACGGTTTCGATGCCCTATATATTCTACGCCTCCGCTCCTTCCAACGCCGGCCTTACCGCCTCTTACAATGCCGGCAACAGCCGCTTCCAGGTCTATAACGGCGGCCAGCAGACCGCGAAAGACAATGTCGCCAAAGGTGAATGGCACCGTTTCAGGGCCCTCCTCGATTACGCCTCGTCAACTTTCGAGGTCTCCGTAGACGGGGAAGAAGTTATTAGCGGCGCGTCTTTCCGTCAGGACGCTCAGACAAAAGATTTTGGGGAGATACGGTTCTACCTTGCCAATGTTTCGGACGGCGGCGCGGTGAGCCTCTATCTGGATGATCTCACGATCAACGCGGGACTATAGGGAGGAATATCAGAATGGATATGATGAAAAGATTTGTTTTTGCGCTGTGTTTTGTGTTCCTCGGGGCGGGCCTTTTTGCCCAGACCTCCATACGCGAGGACTTTGAAAGTTTTGCCTCCGGGGCTTCTCTTGCCAGGGGCAAGGTCTCAGGCTCCGCCTTTGAGCTGTCTTCAAACCCCTCAGGCGGCGGTTCCGCCGAGATCACCGTGGTGGAGGACGGCGGCTCAAAGGCCCTCAAGATGACCCACACAGGGCCGGTAACGGGCGGGCGGACCCAGTTTTTTTACAAACCTCAAGGAGATGTGGTAAACGCCGTAGGGCTGGAAAAAAAGGTAGAGGTCGAATTCCGCTTCAAGGTTGAGGGAACCAACGGCACGGTCTCGATACCCTATATGTACTACGCCTCGTCTCCTTCCAACGCCGGTTTGACCGCAAACTACAACGCCGGTAACGGGGTTTTCGCGGTCTGGAACAGCGGCCGGCAGATTACCCGGAACAGCTTCGCCAAAGGTGAATGGCACCGCTTCCGGGCAGTGCTCGACTATTCCTCATCGACCTTTGACCTTTCCGTAGACGGCGAGGAAGTGGCCAGCGGCGCGTTTTTCCGGCAGGAAAGCGGTTCCGCCAAAGACTTTGGGGAGGTACGGTTCTACCTTGCCAATGTCGCGGACGGCGGCGCCGTAACCCTGTACCTGGACGATCTCACGATCACTGCGGGGCTGTAAGCGGGGGGAAGATCTACCGCGAAGTCGAAGAAGTTAAAAAAGCGCCAAGAAAATTTGAGGAGGAATACGGTGAAACGATGTATGTTTGCGATGCTTTTCGTGTGTGCGGCGGCGGGGCTCTTTGCCCAGTTGACCCTGAGGGGGTCCATGGAAACCGGCGTGGTGGTGTTTTTTCCCGACCCCGGAGAGGAAGACTATAAGCCGACGATTTCCATGTGGGGCGCCCGGGAAGGCGTGGTGAGCCGGGCGACGCTCCTGGGCTCCGCGGCCAACGAGGACAAGACGGCGGGGGTGAACTTTGAGATCCGGGGCGAGGCTCCGTACAGTGCCAACACGTCTTCCCTGTATTTTCAGACCGCCAGGGCGTGGATCAAGTTATGGGATAAAAAGCTCACCGTGACCGGCGGGAAGCTGGATGATAACGGGGTGCTGCGCAGCTACGGCGGCGTGGACGAGGACAACATGGCCAGGAACGATCTCGGGTTCCATCTGCGGGTGGAAGCTATCCCCAACCTGACCTTCGGGGCGACGGTGATGCCCGGCACGACGGGGCAGCGCAACTATACCAATACCCTTGGGATGGGGAACTACCGTTTCGCGGCGCGCTATCTGGTGCCCAAGACCCTCGGCCTCCTTACCATGTTCTTTGATAACGCCCAGACAGACACCTACCAGCATGACCGCCTGCACTCAATCAGCGCGGTGGACGTACTGGCCCTTCAGCCCTTCGGGTTTGCGACTCTCAGGGCGGACGTGGGGTTATACGATATACAGGACAGGGATTACTTTAATTTAAAAGCGGGCCAGATTATCGTGTACCGCCTGGGGAAGCTGGAACTCGGCGGGCGCTTCCGGCAGAGTTTTTTGCTGGGGGAGAAAAACGGGGAAACCGGCTACTCCCCGGAATACCTCTTCCGGCTGTACGGGACTTACGCGCTTGGTACGGGAGCGGTACGGCCCCGGTTGGAGCTGGGCTACCTAGTCGGGGGCTTCCGGGGGAACCCGGTGGTGAGCGTCCCGAATATGCGAAGCGATGGTTACGAAGCCATGAACAGCCGCAGGACCGTCGTAGATCCTACCATGACCAACGAAAGCGACCGGGTCCGGGGGTTCAAGCAGGACAGCGCCTACATGGCGGTGCTTCCCCAGTGCGAGTTCCGGGTCGGAAACGGCAGCCTCATCCTCGGCGGCGGGCCGCTTTTTGACCTGAGCGCGGGGAACGAAAGCTACAACTATATGGCGTTTTCGAATTTGCGGGTTACCTTTTAGGAGGACAGGTGAAGAAGAACACAAGAGTCGCGGAATCCGCAAGTTTGGTATTATTCATTTTCATCCTCCTGGTTTTTTCCTGCTCTTCCGTGCCGGAACCTTCGGAATTCATCAGTTCCACCCATTCCGGCTGGACGGAACTGGCGTATGAAGATTTTGAGCAATTCGCCCCCGGCGCCATTCTCGCCTCCGGCGTTTCTTCGGCTTCCGCCGGAGTATTTACGGCAGAAACTTTTGAGGGCGGAACCATTTCTATTGAGCGGGCCGGGTCAGACGGATCTAACGCGGTAAAGATAGAAAACGAAGCGGGCTTTGCCTCGGGGAACAAGGCGAAACTTTCTTTTATCGCCGATGAAAACCTGGCAAAGGCATTGGGAAACGCCAGGGTTCAGATCGAATTCAGGAGCAGAAACGACAGCGCCCGGGCCTCCGCGTCCATGCCCTACGTGGTTTCGTCACAGAACCAGGTTGCCCTGGCCGCCCTTTTCAGCGACTCAGGCAGTTTCAGGGTCTACCACGAAGCCTGGAAGGACGCGGGCGCTTACAGCCCGGGCCGCTGGTACGATGTAAAGGTACTCCTGGATTACACAAAAAAAACATTTGATTATTATGTGGACGGCAGGGCGCTTGTAACAGGCGGAAAGTTTCGTTCAGGGAGCTCCACGGACATGCGGGAAATTATGTTTTATATCGACCGTCCCGATGCCGTCATGTACGTGGATAATATCAGGATAAGTACGGATCTTGCGGAAATTCCCGAACTGGTTCCTCCCCTCAAAGAGGCGGGGCTCCTCTTGAGGGGGAATAAAGCGCGGGTACGCATCGACAGGGACTATGTCCTGGGTCGTCTTATCCGGTATCTCCCCCTTGATATTGCCCTGGACGAAAACACGGCGGAGCTTACCGTTGAGGTCAGCGCGGAAGCGGCGGAAACAATCCGCGCCATGGGCGGAAGGGTGAGGCTCTATTCGGATCGTTTCCAGGCCCTCCTGGGTACGGGAGTCTTCGACGGGAAGGGAGAGAGGAGTTTCAGGATCATCCGGGGAGACCCTGGCGCGGTCAGCGCCGGTCCTGAGCGGCGGTACGCGGGAAGGATCTACGAGATCGGGACGTCCCGGGATGGAACGGAAACGGCGGAGCTCGGCGGGAGCATCGTGATCAAGGAGAGCG
>JAISAK010000301.1 GCA_031266695.1 Treponema sp. | reverse complement strand
CTCTTTCTATGTACCGTGTACTTTAAAAGAAAGAAATTTAACCACGGAGTAGTAGGCTGATTAGACTAAAACGTTTAATTAAGAGAAACCGCAAAGGGCGCAAAGAAGACGCATCGAACCGTAGGTTCGCGTTCGCAAAGAAAGCCGTGTTTTGTGTGTCCTTTGCGTAATCTTGGCGATCTTTGCGGTAAATTCTTCATTTACTTATCCCGCTTTTTAGTCTAATCAAGGTAGTGGTTTCTCGGAACATGAAAAAGTAATTGACGTTGCCCTGCCGCGGCGTTAGTGTATTCCAGTCCTGGCACGGAATTTGCTAATATTAAGGGCAGAAGGAGTTCTGTATAAATGAAGAAAAACCGCCGGCCCCTTTCCGCCGAAAAAATCAGGCTTATCTCCGCGGCGGTAATTGCCCTACCCCTCGTTGCGTTCATCATCATTTTTATCCTTCTGCTTAACGGCTGCGGGGGCGGGCAGTCAAAACAGCGGGCCTACGACTTTGCCGTAATACAGCGCGGCAGCCTTGAGCGGACGGTCTCTTCAAGCGGAACCATCAACCCGGTTTCCACGGTCAAGGTGCTTCCCCGGATGAGCGGCAAGGTGGAAAAAATATTCGCGGATTTCAACGATACGGTACGCAGGGGGGATATCCTCGCGGAGCTGAACACGGATATGCTCAGGCTCCAGCGGGAACAGCAGCTTGCCCAGGTAATCAAGTCCCGGGCGAATTACGAGCTGCAGGAGATCAATTTCCGCAACCAGCAGGTACTGGCGGAGAAAATCCTTATTTCCGAATACGAGCTTAAAACAAACAAGACAAACCTGGACATTCAGGCCGCGGAACTGTCCGCCGCCGAGGCGAGCCTCAAGGTTATCGAACCCGAGATTAACCAGTACGCCTTTATTACTTCCCCCCTCGACGGCATTGTGCTTGAGCGGAACATTACCGAAGGCGATACGGTCGTGGACAGCTCCAGCAGCAATTCCTCCAGCATTTTTACGCTGGCCGAAAACCTCAAGGAAATGCGAATAGAGTCCTGGGTTGGGGAGCTTGACATTGCCTCCATTCACGAGGGGCAGGAAGTCCGCTTTACCCTGGAAAGCCTGCCGGGGAGGAATTTTTCGGGCACGGTGGAAAGCAGGCGGCTTATGCCCTCGGTGCAGGACAATGTGGTTTCGTATAACGTGATTATCGGCGTGGACAACAGGGACGGCTCCCTGCTGCCGGGCATGAGCTGCGCGGTCGAGTTTATCGAAGAACGGATCGAGCAGGCCCTTATCGCGCCAAACGCGGCCCTGCGCTACCAGCCGTCATCGTTAAGCGCAAGCGAGATTGACGAAAAGATTTTCACCGCGGGCCTCCGGGGCATGAGCGAAGAAGAGCGCGGCGCCGCCCTCGCGGCCCGGGCCCGGGAAAACGGCGCGGCGTCCGGCGGCGCGGACGGCGGGACGGGCGGAAACACGGCGCGCCGGAGCGGCCTTGCCGCCTTTTCCGCGCCCTTCGGCATGGGCGGCGTCAGAATGCCCGGGGGCGGCCGGCGGAACGCGGACAACGCCGCGGGAGGCGCGGTCCGGGCGCAGCCGCGCCCCCTCTGGTACATCGACGAAAGCGGCAGGCCCGACTGCGTCCTTGTCCGCGCCGGAATCAGCGACGGCATTAATACCGAGATACTGCCGCTGCGCCCGGACGGCGAAGATCCCCTGGAAGGGACGCGGATAATCCTTCGGGAAAGGATCTGACATGGCGGTTCTTGAGATGCGGGACATTGAACGAATCTACCGTCTTGGGGGAAAGGGCGGCGAGGAAGTCGTCGTCCGGGCCCTGCGGAACATAAGTTTTTCCGTAGAGGCCGGCGAGTTTGTTTCCATTATGGGGCCCTCGGGCTCGGGCAAGTCAACGCTGATGAACATTATCGGCTGTCTGGACAAGCCCAGCGGCGGAAGCTACAGCCTTGACGGAATCGAAACCTCAAAATCCAATTCCGATACCCTTGCCATGATCCGAAACAAAAAAATCGGCTTCGTGTTCCAGGCCTTCAATTTACTGGCCCGTACAACGGCGCTTGAAAATGTGGAACTGCCGCTTTTTTACAGCCCCGGCCCCGGACAGAACCGGCAGCTTCGGGAAAAGGCCGCCGCCTGCCTGCGCGGGGTAGGGCTTGGCGAACGCCTGGGGCACTACCCTTCGCAGCTTTCGGGCGGCCAGCAGCAGCGGGTCGCCATAGCCAGGGCGATGGTGAATGACCCTGCCTTTATCCTTGCCGACGAGCCGACGGGCAACCTGGACACGGAGATGTCCCTTGAGATCATGGCCCTCTTCCTGAAACTCAACAGCGAAGGCAGAACCATCGTCATGGTTACCCATGAACCGGAACTGGCGGCCTATACCAAAAGGATTATCACCCTGCGGGACGGGGCGCTGGTTTCCGATCTGCCCTCGGCGGAAAGCCGGGACGCCGCGAAGGACCTGAACCGGCTCCGGGCGGCGTGGAAGGAGGAAGAAAATGAAAATCCCTGAACTCCTCCATACCTGTTTCCGCTCCATCTTCCGCAGCCGGATGCGGAGTCTCCTCACCTCCCTGGGCATCATCATCGGAGTAGGTTCGGTGATCATCATGGTTGCCGTGGGGGAAGGCGCCCGGCGTTCAATCGAAGAACGAATCAATGCCCTGGGAACAAACCTTATACAAATCATGCCGCGGCGCATAATGATGCGGCCGGGCCGGAACACGGGCGCGTTTCCGCGGCCGGGCAGAATAACCAAAGCCGACGCGGAAAAGCTCAAAGCCGAGGCAAGCTACGCCGCCGCGATTTCCGGCATAAGCCAGCGGAGTTTTCCGGTAGCGGGCGGCGACAGCAGCCGGACAACAATGGTTATGGGCGTTGAGCCCGATTACCTTGTCATCCGCGGCTGGGATCTTGTCCAAGGCAGTTTTTTTGAAGACAGCGACGTAGCGGCGCGCAGCCGGGTCGCCGTTCTTGGCGCGACAAGCGCGGCGCAGCTCTTTGGCGGGGAAACCGCGGCCGCGCCGGAGGGAGGCGCGGCGGGGACGGCGGCAGACGCGGCGGCGGGCGAAATAAATCGGCCGGAGGACGAAGTCATCGGCAGGCAGATACGAATCGGCAGGGAGCGTTTTACCGTGATCGGGGTTCTCGCGCGGAAAGGCGCCGACGGGGGCGGCGGAGATCAGGATGACGTCATCATGGTTCCCCTGGACACCGCCCTCGCCAGACTTGTCAACTCGCGGAACCTCAGCACGATCGCCATGAGCGTGGTAAGCAGGGAATACATGGAAGCGTCCCGCAGGGAAGCGGAGCTCATACTTCGGGAGGCCCACCGGCTGAACGAGGGAGAAACGCCGGATTTCGAAATCCTGAATATGGCGGATATCATCGACATGGCCTCCGAAACTTCCCGCAGCCTTACCACCCTGCTTGCGGCCATTGCCGGCGTTTCGCTCATCGTCGGCGGAATCGGAATCATGAACATTATGCTGGTATCCGTTACCGAGCGCACCAGGGAGATAGGCCTCCGCATGGCCGTAGGCGCCCGGAAGCGGGATATCCTCTTCCAGTTCCTCCTGGAATCCACTATCCTCAGCCTCCTGGGAGGGCTTATCGGAATCGGCACGGCTTTTCTGGTCTGCCGCGTTTTACGGGCCGCGGGAATTCCCACGGCGGTAAATCTCCTGACGGCGGCGGCGGCGGCCTGCTTCGCCGCCCTGGTGGGAATCATCTTCGGCTATTACCCGGCCCGCAAGGCGGCGGGGCTCTACCCGATTGACGCCCTGCGTTATGAGTAAGGAACAAACATGAACAAGGGATGCTTCGCCCGGCTGATCCTCGCGGTTCTTTTTCCCGCCCTTGTTTTTTCCGAAGGGGAAAACCTCAGCCTTGAACAGGCAAGGGCCCTGGCGCTGGCAAATTCCCAGAGCCTTGCCAAATACAGGCTTGCGGTGAGAAGCGGCGTTCTTGACGAAAGGTCCCAGCTCTACGCGAATCTTCCTTCCCTTTCGCTTAACGCCGGCGCTTCGGTGAATCTTTGGGACCCGGAAGGGATGCCGCAGGAGAATCTTTCCGACTCCTTCAATGCCAGCGCCGGGGTCAGTGTATCCCAGAAAATTTTCGAAGGAGGAAAAAGCCTTGTCCTCAGGGACATCTATTCGATCAATACCGAAATAACGCGGAAAGACGCCCTGGCCGAATATTTCACCGTTCTGGATTCGGCGGACAGGGCCTATTACGCGGTACTTGAAGCCGGGGCAAATCTTGCGGAGGAGGAATCCTCCCTGGAAACCGCCGCCTTAAGTCTTTCCATCGCCGAGCTGCGCCGGGAAAGCGGCATGATCGGCCCGGGGGACTACCTCAAGGCCCTGGCCGACAAGGAAACGCGGGAAGCTTCGCGCAATCAGGCGCGGCGAACCCTTTCCCTGAACGCGGCAAAGCTCAAGTCCCTTACCGGTTTCGGCGAAACTCCGCGGCCGGAAGCGGTTGACTTCGCCGGGTACGAGGAAACCATCCGGCGCCTCTCCGCGATTCCCGATGAAAAAATAGAGGCCCTGTACGCGGAATTTTGGTCTATCCTCGCCGCGAAAAATCCGGGTCTCGCAAAGGCCGGACTTTCCGGCGCGCGGGCGGAAAAAAACCTCTCCCTGGCAAAGCGGGATTACTCCCCCAGCCTCAGCGCCTCGTTCTCAACGGGGCTAAGCTACACGCGGCTTACGGGGCCGGAAGCCAATTCGGGGCGGCTCTCGCTGAGCGGCAGCATTCCCCTTGATTACTGGGTGACTGCGAATAACGTTGAAAAAAGCAGAATTGCCAGGGATTCGGCGGCGGTGGATTACCGTGCCGCGGAAAGTTCCCTGGAAACGGAGCTGCTGGGCGTCCTGTTAGACGCAATTACACAGGCCGGTTCCGTCGTTTCCTCGCGCAGGGCCTGGGAATACGCGGAGAAGCATTTTGAGTATGTAATGGAGTTGTACCGTCTTTCGCGCAATTCGGTGTCGGAGCTTTCCGACGCTTCCTCCCTGGTAAGTTCCAGCCGCGGCGGGCTTATCAGGGCGCAGTACGGATTTCTGCGGGCCCTTTCAGACCTGAGAAGCCTGGGGGCCCTTGAGGACGAGCGGGAATTGCTGCGCCTGCTTGAAGAATCATGAAGCTGAAAAAGATCCGCCCTTCGTCTTTTGCCGCCGCTTTTGCCGCCTGGCTGCTCCTTTTGGCGCTGAGCGCCTTTATCGTCTGGCAGATTCGGGACAGGGCGCGGCTTATCCGGGACAACGACAACGAGAGAATCTTCAATATCCTTTTCGCGGGCCTGCGAAATTACGACGACTTTGATTCGGTTGTCAGATCGAATCCCGTTCTTTACGAGCGAATTATCGGCATCGCGGTATACGGAAACAACCTGCGGCCCCTGTACGGCTGGGGCAAGGTTCCTCCTTTTTTTGACGAAACCCTGCTCTCAAAAACCAGGCCGGGACGCTTCGGCCGTTATACCATTCCCGACCGCAGGGGGTCTTCGGTAAAATTCGTGCTTCGCGGCGCGCCGCAGGATCACCACGCGCCGGGGGCGCCGCCGCCGGGCCAGGGAGGGTACGGCGCCGTGGGGCCTATGCCCAACAGGCGCATGCAGGAGCGCCAGGGCCCGCCTTTTTTCAACACCCTTTTGCAGGGGCGATATTTTTACATAGACCTGTACCACCCCGAGTATTGGCGCGTCCTGACCCTGAGCGCGGTTGCCCTTCCCCTCTGGGGACTGGCGCTGCTGTTTCTTGTTTTTTATATCCGTCATCTCTATCTGCGCAACCGGGAATACCGGGGGCGCATTGAGGCCCAGCAGAATTTGGTTGTTCTGGGAACCGCCGCAAGCACCCTGGCCCATGAAATAAAAAACCCCCTCCTCTCAATACGCCTGCAAACCGGCATCCTTGAAAAAACCGGCGGCGGGAAAGAGGAAATTCAAATTATCAATCAGGAGGTTGAGCGCCTTTCGGCCCTGATCTACCGGGTAAACGATTATCTCCGCGAACCGGAAGGAAACAAGACGCTCCTCGGGGTGCGGGATCTTCTGGCCGAAACCTCCCGAAGAATATGCGGCAGGAACCTTGTCACGGACGATTCGGCGGAGGCCTGTATTCTTGCCGACGAAGACCGGATCCGCTCGGTGCTGGAAAACCTGCTTCGCAACGCGCTTGAAGCGGGGGGCACCCCGGAAGAAATCGGCGCTTCCGTCAACCGGGGCGGCGCGGACGGGAACGGCGTTGTTATACGCATCTTTGACCGCGGCAAAGGCCTTGAGGAAAAAAATCTCAAGCGCGTCTTTGATCCCTTCTTTACAAGCAAGAGTACGGGAACAGGCATCGGCCTTGCCGTGAGCAGGCGCTTTACCGAAGCGGCCGGCGGCTCCATCCGCGCGGAAAACCGCGAAGGCGGCGGCCTTGTAGTCACCCTGACTTTTCCCGATTATAATGAATCTTCCCGCCGAAAACCGGCGGGTTTGAAAGGGGCCGGCGGCGGGAAAAATCATGCGGGTTTTGATAGTTGACGATGAAAAAAACATACGGGAATCCCTGGGCAAATACCTGAACCTGGAGGAGATCGATTCCCTCTGCGCCGAAAGCGGAGAAGCCGCGCTGGATTGTATAGCCAAAGAAAGTTTCGACGCCATCATTCTTGATTTAAAACTTCCGGGTATTCAGGGGCAGGAAGTGCTTGGGCACATACAAAAACAGGGTATCCCTTCGCCGGTTATCATGATAAGCGCCCACGGGCAGATTGCCGACGCCGTGGAAGCCCTTAAAACCGGCGCCAGCGATTATCTGGTAAAACCCTTTGATCCGGCGGAACTTGTTATCCGCCTTCGCTCGCTGGTAGAAAACAAGCGCCGGGAAAACCTTCTTGAAGCCGCGGCCCGCGCCGGCCCGCGGCCCGGTTCGGGCGGTTCCCTTCTTTTGGGCGGCAGCCCCCTCATCAAGCGGCTTTCCGAACAGATTGACAAAATAGCCGGCGTTGGCGTAACGGTTCTTATTACCGGCGAAAGCGGATCGGGAAAGGAAGTGGCCGCCCGCGAGATCCACGCCCGCGGCCCGAACCGCGGGGAGCCCTTTGTCGCGGTGAACATCGGCGGTATCCACGAAGGGCTTATGGAAAGCGAACTTTTCGGCCATGAAAAAGGCGCTTTTACCGGCGCGGCGGCGCGTAAGCAGGGGCTCTTTGAGCTTGCCGGCCGGGGCTGTCTTTTCCTCGACGAGATTGGCGAAATGCCCAAGTCCCTTCAGGTTAAACTTCTGCGGGTGCTGCAGGATCGCAAGGTGCGCCGCCTCGGCGGCGTAAGCGACATTCCCATCAACGCCCGTATTATCTCCGCCACAAACCGGGACATTGAAAGCCTTGTAAAGGAAGGCCGTTTCCGCGAAGACCTTTATTACCGTCTTAACGTGTTCAGGATAGACATGCCGCCCCTGCGCGAAAGAAAGGAAGATATTCTCCCCCTGGCGGCATATCTCCTCGCGAAACATTCGGGCCGCGCCGGGCCCGCGCTTTCACCGGAGGCCGCCGAAAAACTCCTGGCCTGGCCCTTCCCCGGCAATGTGCGGGAACTTGAGAATATCCTTGAACGGGCGCTTATTTACCGCGAGGGCGGAATTATCCGCGGCGAAGATATCGACCTGCACGTAAAGGCCGGCGGGACTTTGCCCCGGGAAAAAGAATCCCCGCCCCCGGAAAACGCCGCGCCCGCCCCGGCTTCGACCCTCGGCGAGATGGAAAAGCGGGCCATTGTCGAAGCCCTGGCCCGTACCGGCGGCAACCGCACCCGCGCGGCGGAACTGCTCGGTGTAAGCCGGAAGACCATTCTGAATAAAATAAAGCTCTATAAACTGAGCCGGTTTCAAAATGAATAGAATTTTACCTCAAAGTCGAGTCGAACCGAAGGTTTGTCAAACCATTCGGCCTGGAACAACCCCTGCTCGCACCAGAACCGGAAATACCGGTGTATGGAACTTGCCGCTCCGAACTCTTTCGGGAGTGCCTTCCATTGTATTCCGGTACGCAGGACATAGAAGATTGCTTGAAGAACCTTGCGGGGCTCCATCGGATGCCGTCCCCCACCCGGTTTCCGCCGGTATGATTTTTGGCTGTCCCGTTCTTTGCGGGGTATCAAGGCTCTGCCTGTTTCCAAAAACCAGTTAAACCGGGAGTTTCAGAC
>JAISAK010000295.1 GCA_031266695.1 Treponema sp. | reverse complement strand
TCTACCTGCTTTTCGAGCTTACACTTTTTATCGGACGTTTTTTTACGGCGCGGCCAGATCACGATACATAAAAAGGATAATAGGGTACGGTCCAGTTAAAAAATTCCGTGGGTCAGTTTAGTCGCTCTGCCTCCCCTCGAACCAGAGGTTCGCCGTAAGCAGGCTCTTGGGTTGGTTGATTGGAAAGACGGGGGTCCATACCCCGTCGAACCGAAGGTTTGAGCTTGCCCCGGTTAAATTCATTATCACTGAAAAGGTTGTAACCCGATCCTCAGATCGAGGTATGACCCCCGTCAGTACTATAAATTTCCTATCCAACGAAGATACCTCGGGGCTTGCCCCGAGGTTCTTCACTGCGCCCCCTACAAAACCCGGTAAAAACCGCCTTTGAGGTAGAGGGATTCCCCGTAGCCAAGCAGGATGGGATGATCCGGCGGCTGGTAACGGAAATCAAGCTGTATAAGCCTTCGCTCCGCGTCCGCCGCGGCCTCGACAAGGACGCGCTTAAAGCGCGCTTCGTCCAGGGCCTGACTACAGGAACAGGTAATCAGGATTCCGTTGCGCCTTATAAGCTTCATCGCCCGGAGGTTAATTTCTTTGTATCCCCGCAGCGCCTCCGCAAGAACCGTCCGGGATTTCGCAAAGGCCGGCGGATCAAGGATGACAAGGTCAAACTTTTCTTTTTTGCGATCAAAGGCTCTGAGGGTGTCAAAAATGTCCGCTTCTACCGTTGTAATTCTATCCGCAACTCCGTTAAGAACGGCGTTTTTGCGCAATGTTTCTAAAGCGGAGGCGGACGCGTCCACCGCGGTCACAGCCGCGCCCGGCGCCGCCCTCAGCACATGGATGCCAAAGCCGCCGGTACAGGAACAGGCGTCCAGCACACGCAGGCGCGTCTGCCCGGCAGAGGGCGCGGCGCTGCCGGCCTCGGCGCTGCCGCCGGCTTCCGCAGACAACATAGCAGCGTATTGACCGGCCAGAAGACGGTTAAAACGCTGATCAAGAAAGTATCCGGTCTTCTGGCCGTCCGGAATATCCACGGCAAAGGGAAGACCATTTTCAAATATCACGATGCCGCCTTCCGGAAAGGTTCCCTTGATAAGCCCCTCCGACGGGGGAAGCCCCTCCAGTTCCCGCACCCGGGCAGCCGATTTTTCAATAATTCCTTCCGGCGGCGCGGCCGCGGGCAAAACACCGGGTAAAGGCGCGCTCAACACCTCGTTCAGCGCTTCCAGAATCATGTCCCGGCGGCAGTCCATACCGTAAGCAAGGAATTGTACCGAAAGCCAGGAACGGGGCGGGCCAAGGGCGGCCTCGGCGGCAGGGAAAGCAAGGGGCCCATCCGCAGCAGCGGCTTCGAGATTAACAAGAGGCCAGCCGGCAAAACGGTCGACGATAAGGCCGGGAAGAAAATCGGCTTCGCCGAACACGATGCGTCCGCAATCCCGGGCAAAGTTATACGCAAGGGAAACGGAGGAGGCCGCGCCCGGGCTTCGTCGTTCCAGCGCTTCCCGAAAGCGGCGTTTGAAAAACCCCTTATCCATCCCTTCTTTTGAAGGACTGTAGATCCGGGCAAGGATCTTTGAATTGGGATTCACCAGAGCCCGGCCGAGATACAGGGGCTTGCCGCGGCCGGCGCCGGGAGCACTCTCCACATCGGCACATTCGCCGGGCACAAGCTCCGCGGACCGCGCCTCCGGACTGCCGGGCGCGCCGTGCAATCCGCCCCGGACCGGCGCGGCCTTTCCCGCCAGCACACATTCGACTTCGTTGTCGTAAATCCAGGGGTGCCCCTCAAGGATTCGTTTTTCTTCGCCCGGTTTAAGTATAATCCGCTTCATCGGAAAAATTCCCTCCGGGAAAATTTCCTGTCCGACAAATTCAAGGCCATAACGTACTCCGTAGATTTGGGTTTGCCGCGGAAATTCCCGCTACGGCGCCGGGGAACTGCGCCGCACGATAAATTCCTGCTTTATCATCCGGGAATTTCCCGCGCTCCGGGCAGCCCTTAAAAGCATGTCGCGCTGTACCCTGAAGGGCTTTTCTCCGGCGCGGGGCCTGAGCATTGTCCATGCCCCTCCGGAATCAAGAACCCTGGCCTGGCAGTTATCCTCAAAATAGGCGCAGAGGATACCAAGCAGCTCCGAGCGGATCCTTTCGTCCTCGACGGGAAACATCAGCTCTACCCGGCGCTCCAAATTCCGCGGCATCCAGTCGGCGCTGGAAAGGTAAAGCTCCTCGGCGCCGCCATTGGCAAAATAATAAATTCGGGAATGTTCCAGATAACGATCAATAACGCTTACCACCCTGATGATTTCGGAAAGGCCCTCGAGGGCCGGAATCAGCGTGCAGATTCCCCGTACGCAAAGGCTTATCTTCACCCCCGCTTTGGAAGCGCGGTACAGCGCGTTAATCACATCAATGTCGGTAAGGGCGTTGAGCTTGGCCATGATTTTGCCGGGGTACTCCTGGCCGGTACGTTTCGTCTCACGCTCGATAAGCTCAAGGAGCCGGCGCTTAAGGCCGGAAGGGGCAATCGCCAGGCGCCGCATGCTCTGCACAACCGAATAACCGGTAACCATGTTAAAGAGAAGCCCCGCGTCGTAGGCAATTTCCTCGCGGCAGGTAAAAAGGCAGAGGTCTTCGTAGAACTTTGCGGTTCTGTCGTTGTAATTGCCGGTGGAAAGATGCACATAACGCTTTATCCTCCCCTGCTCCCGGCGCATTACCATTGTGATCTTCGCGTGCACCTTAAGCCGGGAAAGGCCGTAGATAACAATAACGCCGGCCTTCTCAAGCCGGTTGGCCCAATTGATGTTCCGCTCTTCGTCAAACCGCGCCTTGAGCTCCACCAGGGCCGTTACCTGTTTGCCGTTCAGCGCCGCCTGTTCAAGGGCCCTGATAATGGGGGAAACCGCCGGCGAGCTTCCGCCGCTGGTACGATAGAGCGCGGTTTTTATGGATACAACGCTGGGATCGGCGGAGGCGTCCTGAAAAAAACGTACCACCGGATCAAAGGACTGATAGGGAAAATGAAGCATAACATCGCCTTCGCTGATTCTGTCCCATATCGACACATCCTCGTTAAACGCGGAGGAGGGGTAAATTTTCCACGCCTTTTCCCGCAGCCCGTCGAAGCCCGGTACGGAGTAGAGATCAATTAATTCGCCGAGGCAGAGAGGGCCGTCAATTTCATAGAGATCCTCCGCCTTAAGGGAAAAGCGTTTTGCAAGCTCGTCCCTGAGCCTGCCGCTTCCGGACGTGTACTCCATCCGCACCGCGTCCGATCTTTCCCGGCCTTCCAGGACTTCCTCCATAGCCACGATAAAATCCTCATCCCGTTTTTCATCCACGGAAAAATCCGCGTCCCGGCTTACTTTGAAGATCATGCTTTCCTTTACGCGGTAGCCGGGAAAGAGACGGGCGCCCCGGGCAAGGATCAGATCGTCCAGAAGCGCCCACTGACGCGGCTGTTCGGCGGCGCGTTCCGCCTGCTGTTCCACGGGAAGCCAGATGATCCTGCCTGGGTCGGAAGGGAGCTGAACCATAACGACAGGATCTTCCGCCGCTGTTTCCGGGACGCCGCCCTTTTCCGCGGGGAGAGTTTCCGGCTCAAGCAAAAAAGCCGCGTTCAACCTGAAGCTGTTAATCGAAGGCAGGGGCTTGTCTTGCTCAATACGCAGGGGGGTAAGGATGGGATAAATATTCGCCAGGAAAAACGATTCAAGATAATTTGTCCCGGCGGGGGAATAGGAACCCGGACGCAGCAGTTCCAGCCCGCCCTTTGCGAGATCCGGCAGCACTTCGTTCCGAAGACAGTCATACTGCCTTTTGATAATAGAGCGGGTCCTCCGGGAAATTTCCTCAAGCTGTTCCGCGGGGCCAAGACCCGAAGGGCCCGCGGAAAAATCAGCCCCCTCCGCCGCCTTTTCGCCGGAACGGAGCATCTGCTTTATCGCGGCAACCCGGACCATAAAAAATTCATCACAGTTGGAAGAAACAATCGAAAGAAACCTGAATCGTTCAAGGGGAGGCGCTTCCTTCCGCAGCCCCTCTTCCAGCACCCGTTCATTAAAATCAACCCATGAAATATCCCGGTTAAAAAAGGCGGCGGAAGGCGGAGAAGAAGCAGGCAAGGGCTGCCGTTTATCCGTATCCATAATTATCCTCCCTGCCCGCCGGCTGATCCAAATCTACGGAATATAATACGATCTTGTACCCGAATACGTCCTGGAACATGCCGGCCTTCTCTTCCAGGCCCAGGAGTTCAAGGGAAATATCATGGGCTCCTTCGGCGTGAAGCGCTACGGTTTCCGATCTCCTCTCCACGCTTATCCTCTTTATCTGCTGTGAATGGCCGCAGTCAAGCGCGTTGGCAACCCTGAGGATGGAAGCCATTTTAAGCACCAGAACACGCTCTTCCCGCTGGAGGGTCATATATTCAAGATCCGCCTGCGACGGAGGTTCGCCGCGGTGATAGCGTATAACATTTGCGATGATGTCAAGTTCGTCCCGGTACAGGCCGAAAATTTCCGAATTGGTAACAATGTACTGGCCGTGTTTCTGATGCCCGGAGCTTTTGATGAACATGCCGATATCGTGAAGAATGCCCGCGACCTCAAGCATTATTCTCTGGCGGCGGTTCATGCCGTGCTCTTTCGTAAGGGCGTCAAACAGGATCATGCAAAAATCCGCCACCTGGCGGCTGTGGGCTTCGTCGAAATGGTACTTCCGCCCCAGGCTTGCCGCGGAAGCGATAATCTGCGAATAAAATTCTTCCTGCAGATCGGAGTCCACGCCCAGGGCAAGATCGACAAGATAGCCCTCCCGGATGGAGACCAGCGGAACCACCACCTGGGACGCGTTGGTCTGTTCCAGAAAAAGTTTGTGAATCAGTATGCCGGATATAAAACCTTCGGCCTCGGCGTAGGAAAGGTGAAGATTCTGCACACATTCTTCGATATTATAACCCTGCACGCGTTCAACAAAGGCAATAAAGTCCCCGCGTTCAATAACCCGGCAGTTTTCATTCAGCTCATTGCCGAAATAATCCGCCGCAAGCCGGGCGTCGGAGCCGGCGACCACAAAGGTACGCACGTGGGCAAGGTCCATCTCGAAATTAAGCAGATCCGAAGTGTTCTTGATACTCTCGCTGATATAACGCTCGTTGGGCAGCCCCTGCCCCGCGCCAAGCCGCCCGCGCTGATCGACAAGAATGGTACCAAGCCTGACGCTGTGGGCCGCGACCATCTGCCCCCGGCGGAGCAGCATAATCGCCGTGGAGCCGCCGCCGATTTCGATGATCATCGAATTCGCGCGCCAGAACAGGGGCAGATCCTGCTTGAGGGCAAATCGTACCGCCAGGTACATAAGGCGGTTCTCCTCTATTCCCTCGACAATGGAAAGGGTAAACCCGGTTTCCTGCCGTATGCGGTCTACGAACACATCACGATTACGCGCAACCCGCAGCGCGCTCGTGGCGATTACATAAATATCTTCATCGTCAATATCCCAGCCGGAAAGAAGCTCCCGAAAATCCCGAAGCACCGAAAGACACTCAAGCAGCGATTCCCGGGAAAGTTCCCCGGAGGTAAACACATCCCGCCCCAGGGCGACCGGCCTCCCCGCGCGATCCACCGCGCGCCACCGTCCGCCGCCCAGCAGTTCGGCCACCAAAAGCCTTATCCCCGTGGAACCAATTTCCAATACCGCGACAAGACGATTTTCCATAATTATGTTTTTTCCATATTTACAAACTTTTTACAATTTATCTATCAGCATGGAACATTTCCCCGAAGGAATGGGGAGGGTCTTTTTTTTCTTCCCGAGAATGTTGATTGTAAAGTAGTAAAGCTTCTCGCTCTCCATGTGGATCTCCCATCCCCTGCCGCTCTTGTTGGAGAGAATGGTGATCATATTCTTCTTGAGGGAAAGATTCTCCACTCCCAAGATTTCAAGATTGGGAATGATCCAATCCACGGTCTTCCGGGGAAGGGAGATAAAAAGACCGACAATGTTTTCAATGGTAAGGCAGATGGTTGAGAGAGCGTCGTAGGTAAGGTATTGGGGCCGGGGAAAGTCGGCCTTGCCCTGCCATTTCGCGGGACCTTCCTTTGTGGGAAAGTAGGCTTCCCAAAGATCGCCCTTGTGGTGATTCCCGTCGGGGCTCATGGAGTCCAGCATAAAATACAGATGCCTGATGGCGCATTCGCGGGCAAGATCCCAGCGCTGGTAGCGCTCCAGGCCCTTTATCACCATAAAGGTAAGGTGGGGATAGACCGAACCGCGATAACCGCGGCCGTTTTCGTCAAAGGCCTTCTCGGATACCGACAGCGTGGGAAAGGGATGGGGGGCGCCGAAATATTTCGGGTCCGAAAGTTTTTCGATGATCCGCTCCGCCTTCTCGTCATTCGGAATTTCCGCAAGGAGGGGCCAGTAACCGGCAATGGTTTTAACCGGCAGCCGTTCCTCGTTTTTATCAATGTCGTGATAAAAGCCGTCCCCGGAATCCCACATAAAGGAATTGATCCTCGTCTTGAGTGAAAAGTACTGCTTCTTGTACTGAAAGCTCGCTTCCTTGTCGTTAAGAATATCCGCCAGGGCCGACATATAGAGCATATTGATGGCCATCATGGTGTTGAAATCCATCGGGTAGTAAACGTCTTCCCTGGGAGAATTGCTCATCCCCGTGACCGAAGGGGGCACCTTGTAAAGACCGTTCGGCCTCTTGAAAACCGAATCTATCCACTCGGAATATTTACGCAGAATAGGAAGAATATCCTTGACCCTTTTTTTGTTTGCCGACTTATGGTAGAGATTATGTTCCGCCCAGGCAAAAAGAGGGATTCCCAGCCCTTCCGGATTATCCCGTTCCACAACCGGAGAACCGGTCTTGATATTGTAGGCGCTGCGAATGGCGCCGTTTGGTTCCTGTTTTTCATAGAATACATCCAGGGTCGGATGAGCCTGGTAGATTCTGTTTGAGTAGACTAAAAAAAATGAAGAATAGATGGCGTCCGTCTGGTAAACGGCGGAAGAACCGGGGTAGGAAAAAATTTTCCCGTTCAGGCTGCTTTTTTCGCCTCCGGTATTCCAGCAATCTTGGATCCATGCCCAGGTTTTATCATATATATCAACAAAATCCTGATCGTAGAAGTGAATCTTGGGAAAATCGCGTTTTATCACACCTACTCCTTGAAAAAACGGTCAAATCGGACTAAAGTCCGGCCCGGTTTTTCCGCAAGGAGCTTGTTGCACTTCATGCTTAAAAAGGTATAAATACTCATAAATGAATATTTATACCTTACAAACTCCGAGGGCATACCTATAGGCTACCAGACTTCGGTTTCTGAGGTTTCTTGACCTTAATTAATATAGAAAACACCTGCTTTCCGGCTTCGTAACAGCAAAAAGACCGTTTCACAGATCATACAGCAGTCTTTTGTCTCTATATCCTTTTTATTATACAGTTAAACCGGTATTTTTACTATATATTTTTTCATTTTTTAAACGATTTATGCTTAACGAATTACCGCAGCCGCTCCGCCGCCTTAAAATCTTCTTCCGCCCTGCCGGGTTCCCTCATCATCAGGTGTATGTTGCCGCGGCTCCTGTAGGCCTCCGCGGAAGCGGGCTGTAACCGGATCGCCCGGTTAAGATCCGCAAGGGCTTTAGCATAATCGCCCTTGTTGAACCAGGCGTTTCCCCGGTTGTGCCAGGCCAGGGCGTAATCGGGCCTTATTTTCAGGGCCTCCGAGTAATCGAGAATGGCGCGGTCATCGTCTTCTTTCCGGTACCAGGCGCTTCCCCGCTGGTTAAAGGCCGCGGCGTTCCGGGGCTCCAGCTTCAGTACCCGGGTATAATCGTCAATCGCCCTGTCGTAGTCGCCCTGCCGGGCAAAGGCGTAGGCGCGGTTAAAACAGGCGTCAACGTAATCGTTTTTAATTTCCAGGGCCCGGGAATAGTCCTCTATTGCCCTTGCGAAATCGCCGCGCTCCGCGTAAGCGTAGCCCCGGTAGTTGTATACCTCCGAAAGCTCCGGCTTAAAGCGCAGAGCCCGGCCGTAATCGTCAATTGCCCTGCCGGGGTCTCCTTTTTTCCGGTACGCGTTTCCCCGCCCGATGTAGGCCTCGGCGTAATCGGCCTTGAGGCTCAGCGATTTACCGTATTCGGCGATTGCCTTGTCGTATTCTCCGTCCCGGTAGAATTGCTCGCCGGTCAGGAAAGAGACGCTGTACTGTTCCATGCCCATCTGCGTAAGCACCTTCGGATCGAAATTTCTGAACCCCGAGGGATTAAGCTCCGCGAAATTAACGCCGAAGGCGGGCAGAGGACTCCCGGAATCGCCCGGGCCGGATTGGGGCCGGTAGGTAAAAGAAACATCGGAGAAACTTTTGCCGCTAAGCTCCGCATCGCGGCTTTCCCCGTAACCGTTGCGGCCGATTAAGGGGAAGTCCTTTTCCGGCGGCGAGACGTAGAAAGCCGGGGCCGCATTCCGGATACGGGAAGCAAGTTCCGACGCGCCGGCAAAACGCGGCGGGCCGCCGGACCCGTCCTCCTCCGCGGCCTTTACCGCGGCGGCCAAAGCGGCGGCAAGATCCCGGGCCGGCGCCGCGAAAAGCGCCCGGGGGCCGATCCGTTCCAAAAGCCGGTCAAGGGCGCCCCGGCCGGAAACCCCAAAAGCCGCCGCGCCGTCATTTCCGGCGGCAAGCAGCAGCAGGGTGTTATGGGTTTTCAGCCGGAGAAGGCCCGCGGCGATATCCTGTTTGCCGACGCTTTCCTTCCCTTTTTTATCCCGAATGTCCCCGGCGGCAAAGTAAAGATCGCCCCGTTTGTCCACGCCGGCGTTCCCCCCAAGGTACAGCACAAAGACATCGGCCGGGCTTATTTTGGCTTCAAGTTCTTCAAGGCTTTGGGTAAAACCGGTTTTGCCGAATTCCGCGCCGGAGAGCTTCAGGATTTCTACGTCCGAGTAGAGCGCGCCCGCCTTCTGACGCAGCAGCAGATCTTCGACCGGGGAAGTTTCCTCTCCCGATTCCGCGAGCAGCGCATAGAGCGCCGGCTTTATAGTTGCGCCTAACGGAGCGGGGGGGGTGAATTCAAGCCAGCTCCGCGCGGACTCAAGGGTCATCGCCCGGTTAAAGGCGGAAACGCCGACCGCGGAGTCGTCTTCTTCCGCCAGGGTGTAAACGACAAGGTCGTAACAAGTTCTGCCGCCCTCCCTGTATTTTCTCAAGGCTGTCCCGGCAATGTCAAAAAGGCCCGCGGGTATCTCCTGCCCCAGCCTGCCGCGGCGGTACAGGGCAAGCATCCCCGCCCCGCCCTTCTCCGCGCTTACCTTTACCTCAAGGACGGGCCCGCCTTCGAGAGTCCGCAGATCCGGGGAAAGACGGAAATCCACCCGCGGCGGCGCGGCGTTTTTTTTCAGCGGCCCGGCAAAGGCGGAACCCGCCGGCCTTCCGCCCCCGGCAAGCGATTCGGCCAGCAGATCGGGCCGGCGGAGAAGTTCCGAAAACTGATTCAGGGCGTAACTTTCTTCCCCCGCGCGGACCGTAAAAAACGAGGCGCCGCGGGGCGAAGCGCTGTAATAGCCTTCGGGGACAAAGCCGAGCCATTCGCCGTTGTCAAAGCCGTAGAAACGAAGCAGTTCCCGGTTTGAGGCGGCGTCGAACAGAACGATGCCTCCGTCGCCGGAAGGGACGCTGTAGGCCGGCCGGCCCGTACCGTGAAAAGGCAGGGGGAAACCGCCGGGCCCCAGGGCCAGATCCGCGGGGGGCAAAAGGGAAAGGCCCTCCGCCGCGCGGGGGGCAATGGTAAAGGGAACAGGCTTTCCGCCGCAGGCGGAAAAAACAAAGAGGAGGCAGAAGGCCGGTAAGCTTTGAAAAAACCTTTGTTTCATAAAGCTTTTCTATCGCTCTAATAAAAAATCCTGATATGCTCTACCGCGACCCGGTGCTTCATTTTAAGAACCAGTATCTGCTCCTGGGCAGAGTAGACCCAGCCCGAAGAATCGTAACGTTCAAACTGGATGTCGGTACGATAATCAATATTGTAGAGTTGTATCTTGGCAAAGGGCCGCACCCCGCGGATCATCATGTAGTGGGTTTCACCCATAGGGAAGGAAACCGAAATATCCAGAACATTGTTGTCCTGCGCCGCGCTGACCACCGAGGCGGCAGTCCAGGCCCAGATACCGTTTACCCCCGAACCGATTGCCGTGGCGCGCGGACGATATTCGCCAGAACCGAAGATACGGTAAAGCCGGGCGGCTCCCGGGCGGGCTCCCGGCGCTTCGCTGAATGTTCCGGCATCCGAAAGAGTCAGGGTTTGAGGCACGGAGCCGGTACTGTCGCCCAGGGAAAAAACCGAAAGCAGAATCGAGCGGCCAAGGGCGGCCCATTCGTCATGGCCCGATCCCTCCGCCCACAAGCGCAGGGCCTCTCCCAGCCGGAGGTTAAATTCAAGGTCGGCATTGCCGCCCCGAAAAACCAAAACCCTGTCTTCGTCCCGGCAGACGCCTTCGGATAGCACATAACAGGCCTGATCGAGAAGCCGCTCGAAAGGGTTATCCCCGTAGGGGCGCCACTGCCTTAAATCCTCGAAGCCCTCAAAAATCGCCGGGATCAGATCGGGGCTCAGACTTGCGGGATCTATCGAGCGAATCAGGGCCGCGCCGTCGTCAATAAAATTAATGAGTCCCCGGACCGCGAAAAACTCAAATACGTGTCTCTCGTTCAGGAATTCAAGGGATTTTTCGTTGATAAGGCGGGAAAGGCGGCCGATTTTTTCGCGTTCCGCGGCGGTAAATGAACGGAGCCCCGTATCCATGCCGCCCAGATACACGGAGGATTCGTAGCTTCGCTGGCCGCCGGAAAGAAGGGCGGCGGACGCCGCGGCAACGGCAGCTTTGTAGCTGCCCCGGCGCGCCGCTTCGCCGACATAGGCAATTACCGTGTCCTCGTCGTTCCGGGTGGAAACAAGCCGGGCCCACAAAGAAAAACTCTGATCCCGCCATTTGGCAAGGGCATCGTTAAAGGCCTGGGGACTCCGGGCCTGCTCCACAATATAATCTTCGGGGCTGAAACTTTTCTTCTCCGGTATTGCCCGGTAGGAAACAAGGGAAGAACCGGCTTTCAGGGAAAGAAGGCCCTTCCCTTCTCCCCGGACGGAACGGCTGAAACTGTAATTAAAGCCGTCATGATATATATTAAGCCGTCCATCGGAGGTTTCGCGTATTCGGGCTGAACGCTGGGGCCTGAAGGGAATTTCCAGACCGGAAAACCCTTCGGCAAAATCTCCGTCTATCTGAATTTCGGGGATTCCTCCCGCGCGGCCGGCGGTAAAGGAAAGCCCGGAACCGCCGGGCAGCAGAAATTTTGCCGTATCTTCGGAAAGAACCATGCCTTCGGGAAGCGTTTTCTCCTGCTCCCCCCCGGCATTGACAAGGGTGAAGCTGTCATCGTTGTCCCTGGTTTTCAGAATAAATTCAAGGCCGCCGAAATATACGCTGGCCCCCCCCGACAAGAGGTATTCCCCGGGATTGGCCGCGGCATCTTCCCCTTCCTCAAGCTGCCGGTATTGCCCGCTTATTACCATAGGGCCGATACGCTGGGTAAAATTCCCCCGTTTGGTAAACTGTACCAGCACCAGGACGACAAACACCGCGCAGTACAGAAGGAGGAGGGCAAAAATACGAAGGGCGATAGGTTTTCTCATCTTACTTCTTCTTCACCAGTGGTGCCAGACACCATTTTGTCCGGTTTTTTACCGGTTTTCCGCGCGGCCGCGAGGCTCCACAGTTTTCTTACCAGCCCGATCCGCCCGAAAAGGAGCCAAAAGAGGAACGTCAGCAAGAGGAGGCCGGGAAGGCCATACAGGACCACGCCTAAAAGTACCACCAAACCCGTGGCGGCGACATCCCCAAAGCCGCCGAAAAGATCCGTAATCCGGTGCCCGAGGCCCGGCCCGGAAACAGCGGCCGCCGGGCCGGTCAATTCCAGGTTTATGGTGGCGTAATCCACCAGATCCGCCAGGGCCCGGAATTCCGTTCCCGTCCATTCAATCTCCTGCTGTAATTCCGCGATCCGTTTTTCCACGGTCATAATCTCGTCGATGTTTTGCGCCTTTCCCAAATAGCTCTGAAAGGTTTTCAGCAGCTCCTGTTTGGTAGCAAGCCGCCCCTCAAGATCGTAAAACCGGATAGTTACATCCTCGGCGCTTTCGGTCCGCGAAAGAGCCGTTCCCATACCGGCTAATTCGGCGAAAAAAGCGTCAAAAGATGCCGCCGGAACCCGGATGGTATAATACCGGGCATTTTCAAAAAGCCGTTTTGAGGAGGCGTAGGCTCCGTATTTCGCCATAGCCGCGGTCAAAGGCCCTTCCGCGGCCTCCGGGTTCTGAACCCTGAGGTGGATATCGGCGTTTCTGACGAGCTTCCGGCTCCGGGACACCTCCCCGCCGGGGGGCTCTTCGGCATATTCAGCCCCGGCGGGCGATTCCCGTGGCGCGCCGGAGGTATCCATCATTCGCTGCCGGCCAAAAACTTCGGCATCAGCAAAATCCGCAACAGGCGGCGCGGACGACGCGGCGGAACCCCTGCTGCAGCCGGACAAGATCAGCAGGGTTATCAATAAAAAAAGATCCTTTCGTTTTTTCACGCAATTTACTCCTGGCAGCCTGTCGCAGCAGTTAATTTTTCATTATTCATTAAACCATATCCCCCGCCGGGCAGGCAAGGAGGTGAATGCAAAAGACATACAAGGTAAGATATCCTACCCCAGGCGGTACGAATGAAATCAACGGCCTCTACCGCGGGAGCGCCAAAGCCGCCGTTCACTTGCCTGTAGAATCCGCCTTCGCAGTCATCAAACCGGAGGTTTGGCGAACCAAAGGTTTGAAGTCTGCTTCGGCGGGGAATTCCAGAGTCATTCGCG
>JAISAK010000271.1 GCA_031266695.1 Treponema sp. | reverse complement strand
CAAGCCTTATCCGGAGGCAATTTCCCTGCTGGAAAATATGCCCCATAAAGGCGCCCGGTTTATCCGGAAGACGGTGCAATCCGCCGCTTACAATGCGCTGGGCAGCAATAAGCAGCTTGCTGAAGACATGCTTTACGTGAAGGATGTTTTTGTCGACGAAGGCCCCCGGCTGAAGCGGGTCTGGTTCCGCGCGCGGGGCCGGGCGGATATGCTTTTGAAAAGAATGTGCCACATTACCGTGGTGATTGACGAAACTTCGCGGGCCGGCGGTCCGCGGGCAAAGGCGGAGAAATAAAGTGGGACAAAAAGTAAATCCAATAGGGCTGCGGATCGGCATTAACAAAATATGGGGATCGCGCTGGTATGTAGATCCCAAAGAGTACGCCGATACCCTTCACGAGGATATCAAGCTTCGTAAAATTATTATGGCCCTGCCCGAGACAAAGGGCGCGGATATTGCGGAACTGGAGATCATCAGACACCCCCAGCGGATCACCATTACCATACATACCGCGCGGCCCGGCGTCATTATCGGAGTTAAGGGCGCCAATATAGAAAAAATCGGCGCGGAGCTTCAGAAGCAGGTAACCAAAAAAATACAGATAAAAATCAAGGAAGTTCGAAACGCCGACAACAACGCCCAGATCATCGCCCAAAATATCTCCAGGCAGCTTTTGGCGCGGTCAAGTTTCAGGCGGACCATGAAGCAGGCCATTTCCAACGCAATCAAAAAAGGCAACGCCCAGGGCGTAAAGGTAAGGCTTTCGGGCCGTCTTGGCGGCGCTGAAATGTCCCGGACGGAGGAAGCCAAGGAGGGGCGTATCCCCCTGCATACTCTGCGCGCGGATATTGATTATGGTTTTGCCGAAGCCCATACCGCCTTTGGTTCTATCGGCGTTAAGGTGTGGGTCTTTAACGGCATGAAGTACGGCAAAGAACCGAAAGAAGACGCCGGCGCTTTGGTCAGAAAACGGCAAAGGGCGCCTGCGAGAGCTTGGTAAACAGCGCGGAGGGCCGCACTGTACTTAGCGCGGTTGAAACCGCGTGGGGAAGAGGTTAAGAGATGTTAAGTCCGAAACGTGTTAAACACCGCAAGGTACAGCGGGGCAATATGCCGGGTAACGCAACCCGGGGGAATACGGTGGTATTCGGCGATTACGCTTTGGTTGCTATGGACAGAATGTGGATTACCAACCGCCAGATCGAGGCCGCCCGTATCGCCCTGAACCGCCACATTAAGCGCGGCGGCAAGATATGGATTCGTATTTTTCCGGATAAGCCCTATTCCAAGAAACCGGCGGAGACCCGCATGGGCAAGGGAAAGGGAGCGCCCGAATATTGGGTCGCGGTAGTAAAACCGGGAACCGTTATGTTTGAGCTTGGCGGCGTTGATAAAATCATTGCCGAAGAGGCGATGACTCTCGCGGGAGCCAAACTGCCTATTAAAACCAAATTTGTCGCCCGTTCCGATATGGAACTTGGAGCCTGAGCAGGAGAGAGGAGATGAAAGATTCGTTTAAAAACCTGTCCTTTCCGGAACTTAGGGCCAAAAGGGATGAGCTTAAAAAGAAGTATATGGAATTTCGTTTTCAGGTAGTTATCGGTCATGTGGATAACCCCCTGCAAAAACGCATTATGCGCCGGCAGATTGCCCGGCTTAACACCCTGATTCGGGCGCAGGAACTTGCGGATCAGAAACAGGCGCCCAGGGCGGCGGAGGCTGAATGATGGCGGAACAGGCGCTAAAATCGAAAAGCGGGAAGAAAGAATTTGTCGGAATCGTCAAAAGCGACAAAATGAATAAAACCATTGTTGTAGCCGTTGAAACGCTTACTCTGCATCCTCTGTACAAAAAATATGTAAAGCGGATCAAGAAAGTTAAAGCCCACGACGAGACCAATGACGCGAAAACCGGCGACAGGGTACGGGTTATTGAGTGCCGGCCGATCAGCAGGGAAAAATGCTGGAAACTCGTGGAAATACTGGAACGCGCCAAATAAGGGAGAGGGTTAAGGAAAATGATTCAAGTGGAGACCTTCCTGAATGTGGCGGATAATTCAGGCGCTAAAATCGTTCAATGTATCAAGGTATTGGGCGGTTCAAAGCGGAAGTACGCCGGAATTGGCGATATTATTGTAGTAGCCGTTAAAGATGCTATTCCGGCGTCGGCGATTAAGAAAGGAACCGTGGAAAAAGCGGTTGTGGTACGAACCCATAAGGAATACCGCCGTCCCGACGGAACCTATATCCGGTTTGATGATAACGCCTGCGTCATCATCGACGCCGGCCTTAATCCAAAGGGCAAGCGTATTTTCGGGCCCGTAGCCAGGGAACTGCGTGAAAGGGGTGAGTTTATGAAGATTGTATCCCTGGCCCCGGAAGTACTGTAGGAGGATGGAATGACTCAGGCCGTACATACATTTAAACTGAAAAAAGAAGACCCCGTCCAGATTATCACGGGCAAGGATAAGGGCAAACGGGGGCGGATCCTCAAGATCCTCCGCGATAAGGACAGGATTGTTGTTGAAGGCGTGAACATCGTCAAGAAGGCGAAGAAGCGCCGGAATCAGCAGGACCGGGGCGGTATTGTCGAAATT
>JAISAK010000179.1 GCA_031266695.1 Treponema sp. | reverse complement strand
AAAATACCCAAGGGTGTGCTGCTGGTCGGCCCCCCCGGAACAGGCAAAACCCTGCTTGCCAGGGCCGTTGCCGGCGAGGCCGGCGTTTCCTTTTTCCGCCTGTGCGGCGCCGAGTTTGTGGTGAGGGTTGTCGGCGTGGGCGCGGCCAGGGTGCGGGATCTTTTCAAGCATGCCCGGGACAAGGCGCCGTGTATCATTTTTATTGACGAATTGGACGCCATCGGCAAGAGCAGAATCAACAATATCGCCGGAGGCAACGACGAGCGGGAGCAGACCCTCAACCAACTCCTGGTTGAGATGGACGGCTTTGACGGAACATCGGGCCTCATCATCCTTGCGGCCACCAACCGCCCCGACGTGCTTGACCCCGCCCTGCTCCGTCCCGGCCGTTTTGACCGGCAGGTTCTTGTTGACCGGCCCGACCTCAAGGGTCGTGAAGAAATCCTGAGAATCCATTCCAAGGGGGTAAAGCTGGCCCCCCAGGTGGAACTTGGGGTGGTTGCCAGAATAACGTCGGGTTTTTCGGGCGCCGATTTGGCCAATATCGTAAATGAAGCCGCCCTCCTCGCGGTCAGGGCAGGCAGAAAAGCGGTGGAACAACGGGATTTTAGCGAGGCCATCGAGAAGACCGTCGCCGGCCTGCAGAAGAAGACGCGGGTGCTTAAACCGGAGGAACGGAGGCTGACCGCCTACCACGAGACGGGGCACGCCCTGGTGGCGGCCTTTACGCCTAACGCCGATCCTGTCCAGAAAATTTCGATAATTCCCCGCGGGTTTGCCCTGGGGTATACTTTGCAGATGCCCGTTGAGGATCGCTACACCATTACCCAATCCGATTTGCTGGGGAAAATAGATATTCTCCTCGGGGGCCGTATCGCGGAAGAAATGATTACCGGCGAATTTTCAACCGGCGCCGCAAGCGATCTTACCAAGGCGACCGACATAGCCAGAAAAATGATAACCGATTACGGCATGAGCGAGCGTTTTCGGAATGTGGCTTTGACTTCCCGCGGAGTCGGCATGACCGGCGCCGAGCGGCAGGAACCCATGTTCCAGCGCGAATATTCGGAAGCTACCCAGCAGTACATTGATGAGGAAATTGCCCACATGGTGGAGGAGCGTTATGCCCGGGTCAGCGAGACGCTTTCCAAAAACAGGGCCCTGCTTGACAAGATCGCCGGCGTGCTGCTGGATAAAGAGACCATCGACGAGAAGGAATTCAAGGAGCTTATGGGAGCCGGCGCCTAAGATTTGCCCCGCCTTTTGTTTTGAGCGCGGGCCGGCTGTTCTCCGCCTTTCTTTTTATTCTTTTGCGGCAGATAGGATTCCGTCAATTCCCCTACCATTTTTGCGAGGGAGTCGCTAAAGTCGCGGAGATAGAGCTGCATGAAATTGTCGGGCAGATTTTCGGGCAGAAAAAATTGATAGGGTTCCGCGTTAAGCGCCGATGAAAGTTTCGCCAGGGTTTTGGCGGAAATTCCTTTTTTGCAATTTTCGATATCATTGATAAAATTGTGGGCAAGATCCGCGCCGAGGGCAAGATTCAACTGCGAAACATTTTGAAGCGCCCTGAGCCGCTTCAGGTTTTTGCCGACCAGGAGGCGGATATATTCCTCGGTTATTTTTCCCTCTGCCATGCTACGCCGAATAATGGCCTTTTTTTACAAGGATAACAAATAACCCACAGGGACAAATATGTCGCCCGGGGGTGGTGCCATCAATTGTGAAAGGATATAACAGCCCTCCGGTTACACGGATTGCGGATAGAGGTGTAATATACTTCGCCGTTTCGGAATTTTCGCAAATTCATGAGGCAGGGATCGTTCATGAAGCGGCGTTTTCCGGAACATTGACAAAATCGCGGGATATGTCAATTTATCGTACTTTTTGCTGAATTATTAAAAGACGTATTCATTTGCGGTTGATATTATGCTATACTTATACCAAACTCGAACCAGGGGCTAAAACCGGTTTATGCTGTTGAATAGTCCTTTTTTATGGAGGTAAAAGATGAAAAAATTTGTGTTGTTTCTGATTATTGGCCTTATGTTTTCCGGTATTCTTTTCGCCGCGGACGGCTTTGTTGTGCAGAGCGTAACCGGCAAAGTGGAGAAGGAAGTTTCCCCCGGCAAGTGGGAAGCGGTGCGCGAAGGCAGCACCCTGAGCGCCGCAACCGTGCTGAACACCGGCCTGAATTCCAATCTTGTGGTTAAAAACGGTGAAAAGCTCATCACCATAAAGGCCATGCAGAAAGGTACGCTGGAAAGTCTTGCGGCGGTAAATTCTTCAAGCGGCATCAGGATTGGCGGAAGGATTTCTTCTTCCACTACCGCCGTCAACGCCCGGGGTACTTCCAACACTTCGACTGCGTCTACCAGGGCAAGCGAAGCCGTCAACGAACAGGAATGGGTTGAATAAGACCCAGATTGGAATTTTGAAAATGGTATTTTTTGTAATACTATTCCTTTTTTCCTTTTTGGTTTTGAAGATCGGCGCTTTGGATTTTGCCGTCCGGGCCAGTCCCTTTTTTACTATTCCCGCAGGAGACCTTGCGGATATTTTTACCCTGGGCGGCGGAAGTGATTTTACTTTTGATTTTGATCTTTCCGGCGTGCAGCATCTTTCAAACCCCCTTTCCCTTGGTTATACCATCGGCGTCGAGGGCGGTGTGGCGGCGTTGGGTACCAAGGCAAGTACCGTGGGGCAGCTCTATGACGGAAGCCTGACCGCGGGCCTTTACTGGTATCCTCTTTCACGTTTAAGCATAAGCGCCGGGGCGGCTTTCGGAATTTACCAGAGCCTTTATGAGGGCAACAGTTACTCCAACACCTATTGGCGCTACGGGGCCGAGGCGGGTTATCGCTTTTCCCCCTCCCTGATTCTTTCCGGCGGCGCGGGATACAGACAGTACAACTACCGGCCCGAAGAATCCAGTTATGCGGGGGTTTATGCGGGAATTAGCCTCCGGCTTCTTATTCAGACCGGCGAAAAAAATCCCGGCGTCAATGTCGAGGTTGTCCAGGACGAACCCCTGTTCCCGGTTTTTTCGAGCCTCTACCGGCAGAATCAGATTGGCGTTCTGAAGATAAGCAACAATGAGTCCGCGGAGATTCGCAATGTAAGGATCAGTTTCCGGGCGGGCCCCTACACTTCCTCGACGCTGAACTGCGGAGCTGTACCGCGCCTGGGCAAGCGGAAAACGGCGGAAGTTCCCCTGTATGCTGATTTTTCGCAGGCTATTCTGAGTTTTTCCGAAAACGGATTTATCCCCGGCGAAGTGCTTGTTGAGTATGAGCTTCTGGGTTCCGGGCGCAGCGCGGTGCTGTCGGCGGCGGTTGGGGTTTATAACCGAAACAGTTTTCGCTGGACCGACGCGACGGGATTGGCGGTGTTTGTATCCCCCCTTTCCCCGGAGGTTCTGGATTTTTCCAAATATATGGTGGGAATAGCCCGAAACCATCTGCGCGCCGGGCTTAACCGGAATATGCAGTTTGCCATGTACCTGTACGAAGGGCTTCGGGCCAGCGGTATAAACAGGGATCCGGACAGCCAGACGCCGTACAGCGAGTACCAGAGTGACCCGGAGAAAGTAGATACGATTCAATTTCCCTTCCAAACCCTGATGTACCGATCCGGCGACAGGGACGATCTGGGGCTGCTCTTTGCCGCTTCCCTTGAAGCGGCGGGAATCAAGGCGGCCCTTATCCCCCTTGGCGCCGATTTTATTGTAGCCTGCTCGCTTGATATCGGCCCGGTAGAAGCGGAAAACCTTTTCAGCTCCCTGGGAAACCTTATCATCATTGATGATGAGGTATGGATGCCCCTGGCCATGAGCGGATACCAGGACGGCTTTATCAACAGTTGGGTTGCGGCGGTGGCCGCGATAAATGCGGCCTACGATTCGGGCTTCGGCCTGGATTTTATCGTGCTTGAGGAGGCCTGGCGCCTCTACCCTTCGGCAGCCCCCGCGGTACAGACCGCGACGGTGGGCAAGGCGCCGGAGGCAAATGTCTTTCGGGTTGTGGAAACCGATATGCTCCGGTATATTTCTTCGGAGCTGGGGCCCAAAATAGCGGACGCCAGAAACGCCATTGCTTTGCAGGCCAATTCGGCCGTGTTGTAATCAACTGGGGCTGCTTTATGTCCGTGCCGGTATGTATAACGAAGCAAGGGGAATCCTGGGGCAGGCCGCCAATATGGGCTCGGAGGCGGCCATGATAAATCTGGGGAATCTTGCCATGCTGGAGAGGGATATTGACGCGGCGGAGCGCTGGTATACCCAGGCACTGAGCAGGGATCCCGCAAACCGCGCCGCGGCGAATGGCTTAAATCAGATTGCCATCGACAGGATGGATTAAAAGGGAGGCGGAAAGGCAGGCCGAATCTCCGGCCTGAAAATTTCCGGCTTCCCGGAAGGATCGATATGATAATCAGGAGGTGGAAAAAAAAGCCCCGCGGACGTTCCTTCGGCGAAAGGCTGCTGCGGGAAAGCCGGCGCCTTTCCGAAGAATCCCCGCCGGCCTTTTTTGGAAGAAGCCGTTCCCGAATTGTATCTTTCACGCTCCTTTCCCTGTTGTTTTTTCTGGGGCCCTCCCGGCTTGCCCGCGCCGAACAGGAGTTTCACCTGCGGGTTTTGCCGGCTCTCTATCTGCCGCTGGCGGACGAATTGTTCGATCCGGGGCTGACGGTCGCCGCTGAAATTGACTGGCGGCTCCTGCCCTTTTTTGGCCTTTCCCTTGAAGGCGACTATACCGCCCTGCGGGACAAGGCCGGCGGCATCAGCCAGATGCCAAGCTTCGGCCTTGGGCCCTATGCGGTGTGGCGGCCCCTGAGCCGGCTGGGTTTTAAGCTGGGGTTTGCCGGCGGCCTTTACAGCGCATCCTACAATGAACAGTCCATTTCCGGAATTACCTGGAGCGGGAAGGTGAGCGCCGAATTGCATATAACGCCTTCCGTTACGGTTGTTCCCTTTGCCGGGTTTACCCAGTACAGCTATACTCCGGAACCTCTTGTCAATACCTTCAAGGCGGGGCTGGGAGTCTCCATAAATCTTTCGGAGCTGGTAACGCCAAAGACCCGCCTTGAAGTCCGCAAGCTGAATCAGTATCCGGTGTTTCCCGTTTCCTACGCCTGGTACCGCGATAACCCCATCGCGGTTGTGCGCATAACCAACCGGGAGCCGAATGACATTACCATGCTTGCCGCTTCTTTTTACCTTGAACAATTTATGAATCAGCCCAGTCTCTGCGGGACAAAGGAAATTCTAAAACCCGGGGAATCCGTTGATATTCCGGTTACGGCTTTCTTTAACGAGTCAATGCTGCAGCTTCTTGAGAACATCACCGCCAACGCAAAGATCCTTGTCGATTATCGCAGCCTTGGCGTGGCAAAAAAGGCGGAGATTCCCGTGGAGATTCCCGTCTATCACCGGAACGCCATGTCCTGGGATGATGATCGCCGGGCTTCTTCGTTTGTATCTTCCCGGGATCCGGCGGCCCAGTATTTTTCCCGTTATGCCAACTCCCTGGTTGTTTCAAGGTTAAGGCCGGGGATAAACCGGAATATCCAGGTTGCCCTGGGTATATTTGAAGCTCTGGCGGTTTATGGCGTCAATTATGTTATCGATCCTTCTTCTTCGTATGTTGAAATGTCCGAATCCTCAAGCAGCCTTGACAGCCTGAATTTTCCCTACCAGACCCTGATGTACCGCGGCGGCGACTGCGACGATCTTTCAATTCTGTTCAGTTCGCTCCTGGAAGCCGCCGGCATAGAGACCGCTTTTATCACCATACCCGGCCATATTTACATGGCCTTTGATTCGGGCCTGGGCGAGGCGGAAGCCCGGCGGGATTTTTACGCCCCCGAAGAGCTTGTGTATCATGAAGGCCGGGCCTGGGTGCCGCTGGAGGTAACCATTCCCAGGGAAGGATTCTACCGTGCCTGGCGTATCGGCGCGAAGGAATGGCATGACGCCGAAAAGACGGGCGCCGCGGAAATCCATCTTATGCATGATTCCTGGAAGGTGTATCCCCCTGTCAGCGTACCCGGAGAAGCAAGCGATTTGTCAATTCCGACGGAACAGGCAATTGCCGCCGCCTTTGACAGAGCGATGGATAATTACATCGAATACGAAATTCGCCTGCCTGTACGGGAATACGAGCTTCGTCTTGCCCGGGGCGAAGATCCGGCGCTGCGTAATGAGTTTGGCGTGCTTTACGGGCGCTTCGGCATGCTTGGGAAGGCGCGGGAGCAGTTTATCGCCGCCGCCCGCCTGGACAATGTCGACGCCCTGGTAAATCTGGGCAATGTGGCGTTTATGGAACAGCGCTTCGAGGACAGCCTGTACTATTACCAGCAGGCCCTGCTGCGCGATGAAAACAACTCCATTGCCATTTTGGGCTGCGCGCGGACCTACTACGAAGTGAACAATTTTATCCGCGCGGACACTTATTATGGCCGCCTGCGCGGCCTTGACAGAAACCTGGCGCAAAATTATTCTTACCTGGTTTCGTTTTTTGAAAACCGCGGCCGCGCCTATTCCCTGGCAGATCGGCTTATAACCACGTCCTGGAGCCTTCCCGCCGCCGCTTCCCCCGAACAAAGCGTCGCGGAGGCCGTGGCGGAAAGCCCGGTTGTGAATCAACCGCCCGGCCAGCCTCTTGGCCTTCCCGGTTTTGAATCGGTCGTAACGATAGGCGCGAGTCCTCCCGCGGAAGCCCCCTCCCAGGTTATTGAGATGCCCTTTACCCCGGCTCTGGCTGTGGGTCCTGTTTCCGCCGGGGGTAATCGTGACGAAGAAGAGCCGGAGGAAGACAACAATGATGGCGGCGGAGACATTGACGGAAGTGTCTTGCCCGCTTCCGTGACCGGCGAACCCGCGCCTCCCGCCCCACCGCCTCCCACTCCGGCGCCCGCCGCCGAACCGGTTGAGTTGGCGCAGGCCGCGCCGGTTGAAGCCCCCGCGCCTCCCACTCCGGCGCCCGCCGCCGAACCGGTTGAGTTGGCGCAAGCCGAGCCGGTTGAGGCCCCCGCGCCTGCCGCTCCGGCGCCGCCCGCCGCCGAACCGGTTGAGCTGGCGCAGGCCGCGCCGGTTGAAGCCCCGGCGTTACCCGCTACTCCCCCCGCGCCGCCTCCTGTCGCCGCTCCGGCGCTGCCGTCTGTTGCCGGGCCGGTTGAGATCGCTGTGCCCTCTGAATCTCCCGTGTTATCGTCTGCCGCCGTACCGGCAGCGCCGTCCGCGGCAGACGAAG
>JAISAK010000147.1 GCA_031266695.1 Treponema sp. | reverse complement strand
AACGACGCGATTAAAAAATACGGCGCCGATAAAAAAATCGCCTTTCCCGACACGGCTTACTTTTTTCCAACCATTTTCAGCGCAACCGGAGTAAAGGTTGAAAAGCTGGAAACCCTTCCCGCCTGTGTTGGTGTACTCAAGAGTCTTATCACCAACAAAGACGAACTTGGCGATGCCCTGAACGCGGGCCTTGCTACCGCGGTGGGCGCTGAAATTCTTGAAGGCCTGAAATTCGTCGAGGGCAATCCCTACAAGGAAGGCCCCGGCATCGGCTTTGTGCCCGACCCGGTTATCCGCTCCCTCGGGGTGCCGCTTGTCACCGGCGACATTCCCGGCGTGGCGGTGGTTCTTGGAGAAGCGGCGGATCCCGCGTCGGTTGCCAGGGTGGTCAAGGACTACCAGAGCAAGGGTATCCTGAGCTTCCTTGTCGGCAAGGTTATCGATCAGGCCCTGGCGCAGGGAGTCAAGATGGGCCTCGAATTCCGCGTGGTACCCCTGGGTTACGACGTGACGTCGGTTATCCATGTCGTTACCGTCGCCATCCGGGCGGCGCTGATTTTCGGAAACATCAAAGAGGGGGATCTTTCCGGACTCCTCAAGTATACCAAAGAACGGGTTCCCGCGTTTGTAAATACCTTTGGCCCTCTTAACGAAGTAATTGTCGCGGCCGGTGCCGGCGCCATTGCCCTGGGCTTCCCGGTGATCAGCGATTGGGATGTGGTAAAGGCCGTTGCTATCCCCGGCGCGCTTGAGTATGTCGGCGATTACGAACAGACCGTCAAGAAATCCCTTGAGCTGCGAAACATCAGGATAAAGGTGAAGGAACTTCCCATTCCCGTGGCCTTTGCTTCGGCCTTTGAAGGTGAAATTATCCGCAAGAACGACATGGCCGTCGAATTCACTTCCGACAAGAATCCCACCTGCGAACTTGTCGTGATGAAGGACGCCTCCGCAATCGAGGATCACAAAATCACGATAATCGGCGGTGACCTGGGCCCCTCGTCTCCGCTCAACATGGCGCTGGCGACCTATGTTGAAGTGGCCGGCGCCAAGATGCGGGTCGACTTTGAACCGGTTATCGAACGGAAGATTCACCACTGGTTCAACTACATGGAAGGCGTTATGCACACGGGGCAGCGGAATCTTTTCCGGGTGCGGATAAGCAAGGAAGCTTTGTCAAAGGGACTCACGCTCAAGCACCTGGGCGAAGTGATCTACGCCATGCTGATGGATGAATTCGGCGCGGTGGTCGACAAGTGCCAGATAAGCCTTATCACCGACGAAAACAGGGTGAAGGAGATTCTCGAAAAAGAAGGCATGCCCAGGTACGAGGCCAGGGATTCGCGGCTTGCTTCCATGACCGATGAAAGCGTAGACCGTTTCTACACCTGTATACTCTGCCAGTCCTTTGCCCCGGCGCACTGCTGCGTCATTACCCCGGAGCGGCTGGGTCTCTGCGGCGCCGTTTCCTGGCTGGATGCCAGCGCCACCAAGGAACTGACCGATACCGGCCCCTGCCAGCCCATTATCAAAGAAGGCATTCAGGATGAAAAGAAGGGTATCTACGAATCGGTGAACAAGGCGGTGGACTCCGCCACCCACGGTTCGGTAAGCAGCGTTACCCTCTATTCGATTATGGAAGATCCCATGACAAGCTGCGGCTGCTTTGAGTGTATCTGCGGTATTCTGCCCGAAGCAAACGGCGTAGTGATCGTCAACCGGGAATACAAGGGGACAACACCCACGGGCATGACCTTCGGCGAGCTTGCCTCCATGACCGGCGGCGGCGTGCAGACCCCCGGCTTTATGGGCCACGGCCGGCACTTTATCGCTTCAAAGAAATTTGTCCATGCCGAGGGGGGTATCAGCAGGATTGTCTGGATGCCCAAGGAGCTCAAGACCGATGTGACGGCAAAGCTGAACAAGACAGCGAAGGAGCTTTACGGCATTGACAATTTTACGGATATGATTTGCGACGAGACTATAGCCACGGACGCCGACGCGGTGGTTTCTTTTCTCAAGGGAAAGAATCACCCTGCCTTTGCAATGGAAGCCATCATGTAGGACGTAGCGGAGGAATGAAAGCTCCGGCCTTTGTTCCTCCCGGGTGAAACTTTGTTATGGATGAAAAAAAGTATAGCGTACTCTTTAAAGTAGAAGGGGGCGAAGATGTCAGCATCTTCGCCTTTTTTGGCGAGTCCCTTTTAGATGCCGCCAAACGGGCAAACCTTGCCCTGGACGCCCCCTGCGGCGGGAACGGAACCTGCGGCAAGTGCCGGGTTAAACTGCTGGCCGGAACCGTCAGGAGCGAGCCCGGCCAGCACATCAGCCCCGAGGAATTCGCCGAAGGCCACCGGCTTGCCTGTACCAGCGCGGTAATTTCGCATATAGCGGTACAGGTTTCGGGCATGGCCCTGGCCTACCAGGATCGCATCAAGGTCAGCGGCAGGGGGGTTGTCCGGGAGCGGAATATTTTCCGTTCCCTGCAGAAAGACCTCAAGGCTATGGGGCTTGAAAAAGATTCCGGCTTCGAGCTTATTACGGTAAAGCTTGAGCCGCCTTCGGGCGGGGACGCCGCCGCCGACCGGGAGCGGCTTCTCAGAAAGATGTCCGTCCAGACGGGATTGAAAGAGGAGGACATCGGCTTCAGCCTCCATGCCCTGCGCCGCCTGCCCGCGGCGCTGCGGGTTACGGATTTTTCAATTGTCTGCGTGCTCCGCAGGGAGACGGGAACCAAATCCGGCATTACCATCATGGACGTATTTCCCGGCAACACCAGCCCGCCTCCCGTCATTGCCGGCATGGCCATAGACATCGGCACCACCACGGTTGCCGCCCTCATGGTCGATCTTTCCAGCGGCGAAATTCTTACGATGGGTTCCGCCGGGAACGGCCAGATCCGTTACGGCGCGGATGTGATCAGCCGAATCATCGAAAGCGCGCGGCCCGGCGGGCTTGAGCGGCTCCGCTCCGCGGTTACCGAGGAATGTGTGGCGCCGCTTATCCGGGATATGAGCAAAACCGCGGGCCTTGAACCTGAAAATATTTACCGCGTCGCGGTGGCGGGGAATACCACCATGACTCATCTTTTTATGGGGATAAACCCGGAGTACCTCCGGCTTGAGCCCTATGTTCCCGCCTTTTTTGAAAGCGGCTCCCTAAAAAGCGCCGACCTGAACCTGGGCGTACACCCTGACGCGGATGTGCTTATTGCGCCGGCCATAGGGAGCTACGTGGGCGGCGACATAACCGCGGGTGTTTTTTCTTCCATGCTTTTCAAAAAAGAATCCCTTTCCCTTTTTATAGACCTTGGCACCAACGGCGAACTTGCCCTGGGCAATTCCGAATTCCTCATGAGCTGCGCCTGTTCCGCGGGGCCCGCCTTTGAGGGCGGCGATATAAGCTGCGGTATGCGCGCCACCGACGGCGCCATTGAAGCCTGCCACGTAAACAGAGACACTCTGGAACCCGCGATTATGATCGTCGGCTCGATGGAGCAGAAGCCGCTGGGTATCTGCGGCTCGGGGCTTATTGATCTTGTCGGGGAGCTTTTTCGCTGCGGCATTATCAATGCCAAGGGAAAATTTATCAAGGAAGGAAAGCGGATACGCCGGGACGAATGGGGAACCGCAAGCTACGTGGTTGCCTTTGCCGGAGATACGGCCGACGGCAGGGACGTAGCGCTTTCGGAACCGGACATTGATAACTTTATCCGCGCCAAGGGGGCAATTTTTTCCGCCATCAGAACCATGCTGGCGGCGTTGGACTTTCCGGTGGACGCGATTGAAAACGTCTATGTTGCCGGCGGCATAGGCGGCGGAATAAATATGCGCCAGGCCATACGCATAGGCATGCTGCCGAACCTTCCCGCCAAAAAGTACCATTACATCGGAAACTCTTCCATGCACGGCGCCTTCGCCATGCTTACCGCCCGCAGGGCAGGGGAGATGGTCACCGAAATCGGCCGGGGCATGACTTATCTGGAGCTCTCGTCCCATCCGGGCTACATGGACGAATTTGTGGCCGCCTGTTTTCTGCCCCACACCAACGGCGCCCTCTTTGATCAGGTTGAGTGACGGCGAATGGTGACAGGTAAAACCGCCTTTGCAGGCTATGACCGGAATCAGCAGACCCGCGTTCCCTTTGAGCATTACGCCCGGGCTTACAAAAACCTTGATCCCCGGGAGGCGGCATTGCGCTGCGGCCTTTCCTTTGAGGAAGGCGCTTTCGGGCTCAGAATCCTCGGCAGGGAACACCGGGTACTCTTTCCCGAATTCAGCCTGGTGGATCCTTCGGGCAAAGCGGTGGAAAGTTCCTCTGAAAATATTCTTTTTATCCGTTATCTTTGCGAGGGGAAATATTTCCCCTTCCGGGGCAGGCGCCTTGCGTATAACGAAATACCCTGGGGCAATGTCTATTACCGGAACTTTGAGGGCCGCTGCCTCAAAAGATGCGCCTTTACATTCGGAAGGGATATCCCCGGCTTCAGGCGGCTTATTGAGGGAAACCCCGGACTCCGCGCCGAAGCGCTGAAACAGGGCGACGCGGGTTACCGTTTCGAATTTATCAACGGCCTTTTCATCAGCCTTATGCTCTGGGCCGCCGATGACGAATTTCCCCCCTCGGCGCAGATACTCTTTGACGACAACTTTGTCTTTGCCTTTACCGCGGAGGATCTTGCCGCGGTGGGAGACGTGCTTATTGGCAGGTTGAGGGGGTAGGCAGGGCTTCTGCATTTACTTTGTTTTTTGCTTCACAAAACTCCGCCGCTCCGCCTGTGGCGGAGAGCCTTGGATACAGCGGTATCCGTGCCGGTATCGCTTAACCCGCTTCGTGCAGAGCCG
>JAISAK010000130.1 GCA_031266695.1 Treponema sp. | reverse complement strand
CCATGCAGATACAGATGAATGTGCCGACCTCGATTGTAAACGTCGTACAAAGTCTGATCATCATCTTCTTTTTGGTAACGCCGAATATTTGGGCGCGGCTTAAGACGGCGCGGCTGCCTGCCGTCGGGGGGAAATAGGTGCAGTCCGTTTTTTCCCAGGTTTTTTTTATTACCCTGCTGGCTGCCGGCGTACGTATGGCCATGCCCATTCTTCTGGCCGCCTCGGGTGAAATCTTCGCGGAGCGTTCCGGCATTCTGAACATCAACCTTGAGGGGCAGATGCTCATGGGGGCTTTCTTCTCGTTTGTGGCGGGCTTTTATACCAAAAATATTTTTCTTGCCCTGTCCGCCGGAATCCTCGGCGGCATACTGCAGGCCCTGCTCCTGGCTCTGGCCTGCGTTACCCTTGGGGTCCAGCACGTTGTCGCGGGAATAACGCTTAACATGTTTTCCCTTGGATGCACAAGTTTTTGGTACCGGGTTGTTTTCGGCGTTACAACCGCGCCGCCCCGCGCCGATGTGGGAACCGGCAGGCTGGCGATTCCCCTGCTGCGCAAAATACCCTGGCTGGGAGAAATATTTTTTAATCAGAACATCCTTTTTTACGCCGCCCTTGTAATTAGCGCCCTCAGCTCCTTTGTTCTTTTCAAGACCCAGTTCGGCCTTAAAATCCGCGCCGCCGGAGAATATCCCCGTGCCGCCGAAACCATGGGCGTAAAGGTGAACAGCGTCAAGTATCTGTCCATGGTAATATGCGGCGCCCTGGCGGGAATGGGCGGCAGCTATCTTTCACTCATATCCCTGAATTATTTTATGGATAATATTACGGCCAGCCGCGGGTTTATCGCGCTTGCCATTGTCATCTTCGGTAAATGGAACCCCTGGAAGGTTTTTTTCGCCTCCCTTCTGTTCGGCACAACCGACGCGCTGCAGCTGCGCCTCCAGGCTGTGGGGGTAAACGTACCCTATCAGTTTATGCTGATGCTTCCCTACCTGTTGACTATTCTTGTAATGATCATTACTTCCCGGCGTTCTCATTTTCCCGCGGCCCTTGGGCTGAACTACGAGCGGGAAAAACTGTAGGAGGTCTGTCATGCTTACGGAAATAAACAGCCTGTCCTGGCAGGACATCGATGGGATGAACCTTTCGGAGTCCTGTTACCTGCTGCCTATCGCTTCCCTGGAGCAGCATGGACGGCATCTGCCGGTAGGAACCGACGATTTTATTCTGCGCTCCGTTCTGGATCGCCTGAAAGAGGACAATCGTATTACCGTACCCATGCTTCTGCTTCCGGCCATACACTACGGCAACAGCCGGGAACATCTTGCCTTTCCCGGCACGGTTTCTTTAAGCAACGCTACCATAGTTTCCATAGTAGAGGATGTGTTGTTCAGCATGAAGGCGCGGAATATCAAAAAACTGATCCTTCTGAATTCCCACGGCGGGAATACCGCGCTGCTTAACGCCCACATAAAGGAATGGAAGCAGAAATTCAGCCTTTCGCTTTTCGTAATCAACCTGTGGGATTCGCCCTTTTTTGACGGGGTGCAGCCACTCATAGAAACCCCCGCCTCTCTGGATATTCACGCCGGTGAAATAGAAACCTCCATACTGCTTGAGGCCATGCCCGCCCTTGTTCACCGGGATAGAATCTCGCCGGCCGCGGACTGTCCTGTAAGGCTCAAGCCCTACGGCGACGGCTGGTTCAGCGTGGATTTATCCCCCGGCAACGGCGTATTGGGCGCCCCAAGCAAGGCTAGTCCCGAAAAAGGCAAAAAGCTGCTGCAATACTGTGTTGACCGGATAGTGGAATATTTTCTGGAAATCCTTAGCAACTGATGTTCGTGTCCGATACGAGTCCTAAATCACCGTTCCCGGATAAAGCACCGCGTTCTTCGGAATGACGATGATGCCGTCCACAATGTAGTAATGTCCGTAGTTGCCGTCGGTCCGCCTGATGTCGTCAACGCCGATGCGGCAGCCTTCGCCTATGCAGGCGTTCTTGTCGATAATGGCGCCTTTGATAATGGCGCCGCGGCCTATGCCCACGTTGGGAACCCGCGCTTCGGCGTTCTGCTGTTTCTGCACTTCCGATTCGTAGAAGTCGGCGCCCATGCAGACCACTCCGTTAAGGCTGGAACCGGATTCGATAATTGTCCGCACCCCGACAATCGAATTGGTTATGTTCGCGTTGGTGATAATGCAGCCCTCGGCGGCGATGGACTGATTCATGTTGCTGAAATTCATCTTTGAGGGGGGAAGGCTGCGTATTTGGGTGTAGATGGGCATCAGCTCGTCGTAAAAGTCAAAGGGGGGCGTGAGGCTGGTAAGTTGCAGATTACATTCGTAGAAATTTCTAATAGTTCCGATGTCTTCCCAGTACCCGTCAAATACATAGGCGTTTACTTTGAGGCTGTTGATGGCCGAGGGGATAACCTCCTTGCCGAAATCGGTAAGCTCGTTGGCAAGGCTGTCTTCCATAGCTTTGGCGTTGAAAACATAGATTCCCATAGAACCCAGAAAGTAATCCCCCTTCGGGTTTTTGGCGGCGTGCAGTTCGGCAGGAACCTTGAAATCGGAAATATCCTTGACAGGCCCCGGCTTTTCCATAAACTCGGTTATCCGGTTATTCTTATCGGCCTTGAGGATTCCCAGGGCGCTGGCGTCTTCCCGGCTTACGGTGGTGCAGGCGATAGTGATTGCGGCGCCGGAATCGATGTGTTTTTGCAGCAGATCCTTAAGATTCATCCGGTAGAGCTGATCTCCGGAGAGGATAAGGTAATACGAAGGATTCTGGGTTCTGAAATGGGGAAAATTTTTGCGCACCGCGTCCGCGGTTCCCTCGTACCAGCCGGAATGTTCGAAGGTCTGTTCCGCGGCGAGGATTTCGACAAAGCCGTTGGTGAAGGTATCGAACACGTAGGTCTGTCCGATGTGCAGATGAAGCGAAGCCGAGTTGAATTGGGTAAGGATATAGATCTGCCTGAGATTGGAGTTAATGCAATTCGAAATGGGAATATCCACAAGCCGGTACTTTCCGCCAAAGGGAACGGCGGGCTTTGCCCTTGCCTGGGTCAGAGGAAATAACCGTGTTCCTTTTCCTCCCCCTAAAACGATGGACAGAACCTCGGACATGCTGCGCCTCCTTCGGAAATGGAAAAGGGTCTTGTTTATCCTCCCAATAACACACCCTGTAATCAGTATATACGGATTTTTTTCATCTGTCGATAGAATACTTTACGTTTGTTCCTTCTTGCGGGTAAAATAAGTTATGGGAAGCCGTGAGAACCTTGAAAAAATTCTTGAAAGTCCCGAATTCGCCCCCAATATAGTGGTGAACCGCCTGCTGCCCGCGGCGGAGGGGGCCTATGTTCCGTTTCCGGAGGATTTGGATCCCCGGATTGCGGCAAGCCTGCGCAGGCGCGGCATAGACCGGCTCTATACCCATCAGGCCGCGGTCTGGGAACAGGTACGGGCGGGAAAAAACGTGGTAGTGGTAACGCCTACGGCCTCGGGAAAGACCCTGTGTTACAATCTTCCCAGTCTCGAGGCTCTCCTCGAAGATGAAAATTCCCGCTGCCTGTATCTTTTTCCCACCAAGGCCCTGTCCCAGGATCAGCAGTCGGAACTGAATGAAATTGTCGGTTCCGAAGCCGGCGGTTTTCCGGGCCTTCCTGTCAAAATATCCACCTACGACGGGGACACGCCCGGAAGTCTCCGGATGTCCGCCAGGGATACGGGGCGTATCATCATCTCGAACCCGGATATGCTCCACGCGGGGATTCTGCCCAATCATCCCAAATGGATAAAATTCTTTTCCCGGCTCAAATACGTTGTTATCGACGAAGCCCACGCTTACCGGGGCGTTTTGGGGAGTCACGTGGCCAACGTAATACGCCGGCTCCGCCGTATCGCCGCTTTTTACGGCGCGCTTCCCCAATTCATTCTCTGCTCGGCCACCATCGGAAACCCCGGGGAGCTTGCCGAAGCCCTTATCGGCCTTCCGGTGACTCTTATCGATAATAACGGCGCGCCCCGCGGCGAAAAGCGTATCATCCTTTACAACCCGCCTCTGGTGGATTCGGTGCAGGGTATACGCCGCTCGGTAGTCAGTGAAAGCCGCCGCTGGATGCTTGCCCTGCTCAGGGGAGGCATCAAGACCATTCTCTTTGCCCACTCAAGGGTTAAGACCGAAGTGGCCGCTTCCTATGTGAACGAGGATCTTGCCAATATCTATACCGACAATTCCCGAATCCGGGTCGAGGCCTACCGGGGCGGGCTGCTCCCCAACGAGCGGCGGGAGATAGAAAGAGGGCTGCGGGAAGGAACAATCCGGGGGGTAGTGTCCACTAACGCCCTCGAACTGGGCCTGGACATAGGCGGTCTCGACGCTTCGGTTGTCGCGGGCTTTCCCGGTTCGTTTAACAGCTTCTGGCAGCAGTCGGGCAGGGCGGGCCGGCGCGGCGGCACTTCGGTTTCGGTCTTTGTCGCTTCGGCCTCGCCCCTTGATCAGTTTATCATGAACGATCCCGAATGGTTTTTCCGCAAAAGCGCCGAAGAGGCCCGCATTGATCCGGACAATCCCTATATCCTTAGCGACCATGTAAAGTGCGCCTGCTTTGAATTGCCCTTCCGCGACGAAGCCCCCGGGGGCGATCCCTTCGGCTCCGGCGCCGCGGCCGTCCTTGAATATCTTGAGGAAGCGGGCATAGTCCGCCACGCCTCCGGCGCAGGTTCCGCCGCGGGCGGGGGCGCCCCTTCTTCGAAGATTCGGGGACAGTGGCATTGGGCGGATCGTTCCTTCCCGGCCGAGGGCGTCAGCCTCCGCTCGGCAGCCGCCGACAACGTGGTGATCATCGATGTAAGCGCCGGCGCCAACACGGTTATCGGGGAAATGGATCGTCCCAGCGCGAAGGAACTTCTCTTTGTAAACGCCGTCTACATACACCGGGGAAGACAGTACCTGGTGGAATCCCTGGACATCGAAAACCGCAGGTGCCTTGTACGGGAGGCGGAGGTTAATTACTTTACCGACGGCCTTGTAAAGACCGACATCAAGGTGCTGACCGAGGATGAGGAATTTGCGTACCGGAGGAGCGGAGGGGAGGGGGATCCCGCTTCCTGTCTTGCCGGGGGCGTTTTGTCGGATGTTCTTGTCCGTTCCCAGGCCGCGAAGTTCAAAAAGATTCGTTTCCGTACCCACGAAAATGTCGGCTACGGCGACATTGATCTTCCCGAAGAGGAAATGCAGACCCGCGCCCTGGTTCTGCTTTTCGGCCCCGGGAGCGCCGGGGGGAAAGCCCTGGCTTCTCTTGACGAACAGGAAACCGGGGCGGTGCTTTCCGGAATGGGGACTTTGATACGGCTTATCGCGCCGGTTTTTCTCCTCTGCGATCCCCGGGATCTGGGCATTGCCGAACGGGTACGGGACCCTCATTTCGGGGTTCCCGCCCTGTACATTTACGATAAATATCCGGGCGGCACGGGCCTTTCCGAAAGCCTCTCCCGGCGGGCCGGTGAACTGTTTAGGGCGATACACGGGGCCCTTCTCCGCTGCCCCTGCAAGGCGGGCTGCCCCTCCTGCGTGGGGCCCGGCGGCGGCAAGGCGGCGGCGGAACAATTTCTCCGGGTCCTCGCGGCCGGCGCCGAAAACATTGCCGGCGGCGCCGAAGGGCGCTGATGGGCGTTTCCAATCTCCGCGACCGCCTGCGGCGGATAAAAGAGCGGGGGATGCCGCGGGACGGCTTTCCGGCGGAAGGGGAAGAAAGGGCTTTCAAGGCCGCGGATTTTTCCGGCTGGGAGAGCGCCGGCTGTCAAACGCTCAGGCGTCAGATTATTGTTGATCCGCTTTTGGCCTTTCCCGCGGAGTTTCCCCCGGCTCTGCCGGTTCTCATACCGGATTTGGGCGGCGCCTTTCTTCAGCCCGAAGCGGACGGGCGCCCTGTTCCCGAAGACCTTCTTTTTTTTGATCTTGAAACAACCGGGCTTTCCGGCGGCGCCGGGACTCTGGCCTTCCTCGCGGCCTTTGGAAGGCCGCTGCGCCTTTCCGCCTCTTCAAGGGGGGGGTCCATCCCCCAAAAGCGGGGGAAGGATCGGCCTTTTGAGGGGGAGGATCCGCTTTCGCCGGATTGTTTGTTAACCGGGTACAAAATACAGTTAACACAATATCTGCTTCTTGATTATCCCGGCGAAAGCGATTTTCTCAACGCCCTTCTTGGGGAATTCGCGGCCGGCGGCGGACTTGTCGTAACTTACAACGGTAAAACCTTCGATTCCCAAATTCTCAAAAACCGCTGCCTTATGAACGGCCTTGCGCCGCCTGAGTACGCGCATGCGGATCTGCTGTATCCGGCGCGGCGGCTCTGGAAACGGATTCTTCCCAATTGTTCCCAGGGTGAAATCGAAACATCGGTACTCGGCCTTGACCGGAGCGGGGACATACCGGGCGCCCTGGCGCCGGATATCTGGTTTGGTTTTCTGAAAACCGGTACGGCTCCGCCCCTTTTGGGAATCTGCGAACATAACAAAAAAGATATTCTCGGCCTTGCCGCTATCTTCGCGGTTCTGGCCCATATAGCCTCGGATCCCGTGGGCACCCGGAAACGGTACAACTACGACGTGGAGAATCTTGCCTTCCGCTACAGGCGGAACTCGCGGCGCTGTACCGGGGGGAAGGCGGCGTTTTGCGAGCCCGGGGAATTACTGCGAACCGGGGAAGAGCTTTTGCGCCTTGCCGCGGAACAGGGTTACCCCGGCGCGCTTCGGGCCCTTGCCGTCGAAGCCGAATGGCGTCTTGCCGATTTTTCCCTTGCCCTGGAATACACCAACCGGGCCCTGGCGCTGGACGCCCTGCGGGAAAGTCTGCGGGAGGACTTTACCCTCCGCCGGAAACGGCTGCGCGGGAAAATCGACAAGTCCGCCGCTGGCAAGTGAACGGCGGTTGGGGGAGAAGGATATACGGAACGATCCCCTGCACCGGTGGCTGGCGTATTTTGACCCGGCCAGTCCGGAAGACCTGATAGAGGAGGTAATTAGGATGGACACAGGGATACAGAAGGCGCAGGAGCGGCTTGCTTTTGTGGCCAATGACAAGGAAGCGTTGAGGGAATACCATATGCGGGAGATGGCCTTATCTGATTGGACCAGCGGGGTCAACCATGCCCGGCAGGAAGGAGCGCAAGAGATAGCCAAAAATCTCAAATCTATGGGCATACCCATAGGGCAAATAGCCCAGGGAACAGGGCTTACCGTGGAGCAAATTGAGAAGCTGTAGTGAAGAATCCAGGAGCAAGCTCCTGGGTATCTTCGTTGGAGAGGAAATTTATACTACTGGCGAGGTTCATACCCCGATCCGAAAATCCGTTTATAACATTTTCAGGAGTGATAAATTTTCCGGAGCAAGCTCCGGGGTATGGACCTCGCCTTCCAATCAAACAGAAAGCCCAGCAAGAAAAGACCTTATACCCCAAGGCCTTGCCTGCCCGGCAATTTCCCATCATAAAAAAGGCATGCAAGGTAATAGGCTCTGCCTCTTGCGTCGCGAATGAAAGGAATGTCTTTCATAGCGGGAGCGCCAAAGCCGCTAGGCCTCTTCCCTGTCGTAAAAAAGATATGCAAGAAAAGACCTTATACCCCTTAGTCTTGCCTACCCGGCGACTTCTGGCCTCCTACAATGAAGGTTGATCGTCGAAGAGAGTAAAATCGTCTATCAGGGAACAAAGGCGTTCACGGAACAAAGTTGAGGAACATAGGGGCGGACCAACTGCGCCCCATGAAGGGGCGTTTAGCCAGCAAAGGTGACAGCGCCCGGCGCCCAGTGACGGCCGCAGTACCGAAAAAAGGGAGGCGGCCTAAAGGCCGCCGTATGCGCTGCGGGGCGGGGCGGGGCGGAGCCTTTTACCTTGAATATACTTTGCTGTTGATAGAGCCAGCCGTATATG
>JAISAK010000339.1 GCA_031266695.1 Treponema sp. | reverse complement strand
AGGTAGTTGTATTCGGGTTTAATACCCTTATAACCGTGGCAGGGCCGCGGGGTATCAAACCCTCAACACGAATGAACCACCCCAAGAGTCTGCTTACGGCGAACCTCTGGTTCGAGGGGAGGCAGAGCGGGTATTCTTGACCCACTTCAGAAGTGATTACACATCGCCAGGAATTTAAGAAAAAAACCACGGAGATCACAGAGGACACGGAGGAGAAGAAGGGGAAAAAGGACCTGTCCAGCCTCTTTTCTCTGTGATCGCGAACCTTCGGTTCGATGTGCCCTCTGTGGTTATTTTTCTTTCTGTGGGTCAAGTTTAGCCTAAAAGCGGGGAGAGGGGTATTTTATTCTCTTTTTCTGCGTTTTGCTTGACACCCGCCCACTTTTTGTTATACCCTTACCTGTATTATATTAGCAAACGGTAAGGGGTAGAGCGATGGATTGGATATTTTATATAATCCTCCCTCTTGCCGGGTTGACCTTAGGCTGGATTATAAGATGGCTGTATGCCAGATTTCAACTTACGGCATCGGAGCAGCGCGCCGAACGTATAAAACAGGATGCAATAAAAGAAGCTGAAGCCCGAAAGAAGGAGATACTTCTTGAGGCGAAAGAACAAGTTATCCGTGAACGAAACCAGCAGGAGAGGGAGACTCGGGAACGCAGGGCTGAATTACAGCGGTATGAACGCCGCGTTTTACAGAAAGAAGAGACCATAGATAGGAAAACCGCCCAGATTGAGCGGACAGAACAGGTTCTTGCGGACAAAGAAAAGGTCTTTGGGGAACGGGAAGAGGCGCTTTCAAAAGAAGAAGAACGATACCGGGCCGAATTGGAGCGGATTTCGGGCTTAAGCGTTGAGGAAGCCAAGGCTCTTATCATTCAAAACCTTGAAAACGAAGCGAAACACGATGCCCAGGCGCTGATCAACAAAATTGAGCAGGAAGCCAATCTGGCGGGTGAAAAAAAGGCCCGGGATATCCTGGTGGCTACTATACAGCGGCTTGCCACGGAGGTGACCGGGGATGTGACGGTAGCGACCGTTACCCTGCCCAACGATGAGATGAAGGGCCGGATCATAGGCCGGGAAGGCCGGAATATCCGTACCCTGGAGACCCTTACGGGGGTGGATATTATCATCGACGACACCCCCGAGGCGGTGGTTATTTCCTGTTTTGATCCGGTTAGGCGGGAGATTGCCAAGGTAAGCCTGGAACGGCTCATTACGGACGGGCGAATTCACCCTGCCCGTATTGAAGAAATTGTTACCAAGGTCAGTAAGGATATTTCCCAGAAGATTTTTGAGGAAGGTGAAAAAGTCCTCTTTGATCTGGGTATTCATAACATCAAGCAGGATGCCATTCGCGCCCTGGGGCGGCTTTACTTCCGTTCCAGTTACGGCCAGAACGTGCTGTACCACTCCAGGGAAGTGGCTGTTATCGCCGGTATGCTTGCCGCGGAGATTGGCTGTAACCGGGAACTGGCAAAACGGGCGGCCCTGCTCCACGATATCGGCAAGGGCGTGGAATCCGACTCCGACCTGAATCATGCGGAAATAGGCATGGACATGGCCCGAAAAATGGGAGAAGACCCCCGGATAATCAACGCCATCGGGAGTCATCATAACGATATCGAACCTACCTGCATCGAATCCGTGCTGGTGCAGATTGCCGACGCCATTTCCGCTGCCCGGCCGGGCGCCCGGCGGGAGACTCTGGACAACTATATCAAGCGGCTTGAAAACCTGGAAAACATCGCCGCCGGTTTTACCGGTGTGGATAAAGCCTTCGCTATTCAGGCCGGCCGGGAACTGCGGATTCTTGTGAACAATGAAGCAGTGAATGACGACCGGTCCAGGGATCTTGCCAAGGAGATCGCCAAGAAGATCGAGGATGATCTGCGGTACCCCGGCCGCATTAAGGTGACTATTATCCGGGAGACGCGGATTACCGAATACGCGCGGTAATAGTTTAGTATTGTATTATGTCCGTTTTAAAAGTAATTATGATAGGCGATATTGTCGGGGAGCCGGGGCTCGCGGCGCTTGAAAAAAAATTGCCCCTTCTTATCAAAGAGCATGCCGCCGATTTTGTTGTGGTAAACGGTGAAAACGCCGCCGAGGGTTTTGGTTTAACCGAGGCGAGTTATAAGAGAATCCTCGCGGCGGGCGCCGACGTGGTAACCAGCGGTAACCATATTTGGGAAAAACGGGATTTTTGGCCTTTCCTGGATACGGATAACCGCATCCTGCGGCCGGCGAATTATCCTGCCGGATCGCCGGGCAGGGGCTGGGTTTTGCTTGAAAAAAACCGTAACATAGCGGGCCCCGCCGCCGGCGAAGAACCCGTTGGCGAAGAACCCGCCGGCGCCGGCAATTCCGCCGATGCCGGTTCCTCCGCGATTTCCTGGCTGGTGGTAAATTTGCAGGGCCGGGAATTTATGGCATCTACAGATTGCCCTTTCCGCTGTTTTGATACGGTTCTTGAAACCTCCGGAGCGGCCGGCGGCGCCGGGGAAACACAGGCTTCCCCGGCGCGGAGCGGCCCCATTGTACTGGTTGATTTCCACGCGGAATCTACCCGCGAAAAAGAGTCTCTGGCTTACTACATTGACGGCAGGGTAAGCCTTATGGCGGGTACGCATACCCACGTACAGACCGCCGACGAGCGGGTTCTGCCCGGAGGAACCGCGTATATTACCGATTTGGGAATGACCGGGGTCGCCAACAGTGTAATCGGGATGGATCCAAAGATATGCCTGGAACGGGTCCGCAAGCAGATACTGTATCGTATGGAGGTTGCTGCCGAAGGAAACGACGCCCCCGCTACGGTTCAGGGTGTTGTTGCGAAAATAGACGCGGAGACAGGCAGGGCTTTGGCGATACAAAGGCTGGGGAATACTTGAGGTTCTTCCGGGATCCTTTTAAATCGAATCCCTGTTAACCGGGCTCCCAATCCAAATCCCTTCGCCAAGATAATCTATCCTTCTTCCTTCGATAAGAATCTGAACATCGTTTATATTGGGAAATTCGGTAAGGGTCCAGACAATCTGCCGGAGCTGGGCCGCGTAACCTTCAACTCCGTAGGTGTTATACAGGAAGTCCTCGCTGAAACTGATATAGGCGGTATTGCCGCGCACTGTGGCTGAAAGTATCCGGGTGTCCTTTGGAATAAGACTCATCAGTCCCTGGCGCTGTTCCTCCATAGTAGGGCCCGAAAGGAGGGCCTTGAGACTGTCCAGCATGGGAGAATCCGAAACGGCTATCTTTCTTGACGCCTTTGTTCTGAGAATTGTTCCATCCCTGTCGATCCGGGTAAAGTAAACGCCGCGTTCCCGTGTCTCCCCGGGCCGTGTGTCCACGGGCCGCGCCGGCGGGGTGGACGGCGCGGGCTCCGCGGCAGGGCTTGTCCCGGACGGCGGCGCGGGCCGTGCGGACGCGGCCGGTTCGGCTGCCGGGGAAAGGGCCGCCGCCGGGGGCAGGACGGTGTTTCCCGCGGGTGGTTTCGCGATGTTTTCCGCGGCGGAATTGCCTGAAGCCGGCTCCGTCGATTCAGGGCGCCCGTCCCGCGGGGAAGGCGCCCCCGGACTGTCCGGGGCCGGCGCGTTTTCCCCCGGCGCGTCCTCCGGTTCCACGGATATCGCGGCCTCCTTTGACAGACCAAGCCGGGGAAGATGCAGGAGCCGGGCAAGGATATCCGAATTTTTCTTTATCGCTTCCCGATTTATAAGGAAAAAACCTGTGATAATAATAAAAAAAACCAGCCAGAAGATAATCGCTACGGGCAGACCCCGGGATTTACTTTGACGGCTCCGGGATTTTTCCCTCGTCCGGCCGTTTCCTTTTTCACTTGTATTTTTTCGTACTGCCACGGGTCAATGATACGGCAAAGCAGATTGCGGGTCAATGTCTTTGACCCACCGGGCGCGGCATGGCATTACAACACGGCGCATTGCCGAAGAATACGCTCCGCATTACAATAGGTGGTATGGGTAGAATGCTTTCGGAAAAGCTTGAAACCATCGGCCGGTATTTTGCGTTTCTCGGGGCCCTGCTCCGCTGCATGGTAAAGGGACCCTTCCGCATTGTTCAGTACCTTGTTGAAATTGAACATTTGGGGGTCAATTCCCTCTTTGTCATCATCCTGTCCGGCGGGGCAATGGGGATGATCTTTACGCTGCAAATGGTTTCCATCCTTCAGGATTTTCAGGCCGAAATAGGAACCGGCGCGGCGGTGGCGGTGGCCATGTCCCGGGAAATTGCCCCGATTATCACTTCCCTGATGCTTATCGCGAAAAACGGCTCCGCCATGGCGGCGGAGCTGGGAACCATGCGGGTTACCGAACAAATCGATTCCCTTGAATCAATGTCCGTAAGCGCCGAACATTATCTTGTTTTTCCGAAGGTGATAGCTTCTTTTTTTGTGTTCCCCATCCTTACCCTCCTTGCGGACATGGTAGGCACCCTGGGATCCTGCCTGATATCAATGCTTCTGTTCAATATCGATTCCGCCGGTTATATGAATTACCTTTTTGATTTTTTAAGCCCCCGCGATGTCTTTATGGGGCTTGTCAAGGCGGCGATCATGGGGCTGATTGTTTCCACCATCTGCTGTTTCTTCGGCCTCAGGGCGTCTCAGGGCGCAAAGGGAGTCGGTGACAGCGCCACAAAAGCCGTCGTCGCTTCTTCCGTTTCAATCCTTGTGGCGGATTATCTTTTAACCACTATTATTCTGAGGTTTATCTATATATGAGCGCGATTGTTCGTACCGAGGATCTTGCCAAAGCTTTTGGAAGCAACGCTGTGTTAAAGGGAGTTACCCTGGAAATACCGGATAAAAAGGTGAGCGCCATTATCGGCCAGAGCGGTACAGGCAAGAGCGTGCTTTTTAAAACCATTATGGGCATGATGAAACCCGACCGGGGAAAAGTCTGGTTTAAGGATATAGAGCTTACGTCCCTGCCGCCCGGCGAATTGATTGCCATGCGCCGTTATTTCGGCTATTCTTTTCAGAATGCGGCCCTTTTTGATTCCATGACCGTAGGCGAGAATTTGGCCTTTCCCCTGCGGGAAGTGCTTCGCCTGCGGGATCGCGGTGAGGTCCGGAACAGGGTAGCGGAAATGCTGAAGTGGATAGAACTTCCCGGTATTGAAGCAAAAAGGCCGGACGAACTTTCGGGGGGCATGCGCAAGCGCGTCGGTGTGGCGCGGGCACTGATCATGCGGCCGGAGGTTTTGTTTTTTGACGAGCCTACTACCGGCCTTGATCCGGTTTTGTCCGAAACGATCAACGGTCTGGTAATACGGGTAAACAAGGAACTGAATCTTACCTGTGTGATGATTACGCATGACATCCCCGCGGCTTTCAGAATTGCGGATAAAATCTCTTTTCTGGATCAGGGGTATATAATTGCCGACGGCAGCCCGAAAGAGGTAGTTGCCTCGGAGCACCGGATGGTAAAGGACTTTTTAAGGATTTCCTTTAGCGAGTTAAAGGTATGAATATTTCGCGGTATGTTAAAATAGCCCTTTTCTTCATCGTCCTGGGGACGGCGGGAGGCGCCTATATAATCATTTCCGCCGACGGCCTTTCCGATTTTAACACCCGCATGTACGAAGTGGTTCTTCAGGACGCTACCGGCCTTTCTACCCGATCCAAGGTTTACCTTGCGGGCGTTGCCGTGGGCAGGGTCAGGGGAGTCACCCTGAAAGGAAACGAGGCCTATCTCCAGGTGGCCTTTCTCAAAAATGTGGAGATTCGGGAAGACGCGAAAATCTCCCGGAGGTCTTCTTCAATTCTGGGAACATCGGTACTCACCCTGAATCCGGGTTCCGATTTGAGTCCCCTTATCCAGCCGGGAAGCAGAATAGACGCGGAAAAGAACGCGGGCGATATCGGCCAGATTATCGGCCTTGTCCAGGAAATGGGCGGGCAGATATCGCAGCTTCTCAAGAGCTTTCAGGAAAACCAGCTTGCCCTTCTTGAGGTGTCTCTGGAAACGTTTAACTCAATTGCCGGAAAAATTGACGCCCAGTCGGACGAGGAACTGGAGCGGATTTCCCGAATCCTTGAGTCCGTGGCGCTTATTACCGAGCGGGTGGAACGCCTGCTTGCCCAGGGAGAAACCGCCGGAACCGGGCCCGCCGCGGATATTTACGGTTCCCTGGAAAATATCCGCATGATTACCGATGAGATCCGCCGGGGGCAGGGGAATGTCGGCCGGATCGTCTACGACGATCAGCTCTACAGCAGCATACTTGCCGCGGTACAAAGGATAGAGGTTGCCGCGGAAAAACTTCAAACCGCTCTTGATACCATTAATACGGTAGCCCTCGGCGCTGGAGAGGTAATTGACAACGCCAATGTCATTGTGGAGCGCGCGGCAGGCCTTGGCCTGCAGGTTGATACTTACGGCAGCTACAATGTTCTTGCCGAACAGGCATCGGCCGGCGCGTCAATCCGGCTTACCCCCGCTTCGGACGATCGCTGGTACCGGATCGGCGTTTCATCGGTTCCCGACGGCTATTCAAACCGTACGGTCAGGGAAATAACCGATGAAAACGGCGTCCGCTCCGTGCGGGATATCACTGAAACCAAATATTCCTTTGCCATTGACGCGGAGCTTGCCCGGCGCTTTGGCCATCTTACCTTCCGGGGCGGACTCCGGGAAAACACGGCGGGCCTTGGCCTTGATATACAGCCGGTGCGCTGGGCAAGCGTTTCCGGCGATGTTTTTGATTTCAAAACCGGCGAGACGCCGAACCTCCGGGGCACGCTGACCCTGTACCCCTTCTTTGATCCCAATTCGGATAAACCCTGGAACTGGATTTATCTTAAGGGAGGAATCAACAACAGCCTCAGTGAAAATCGCGATTACTTTATCGGCGGCGGCGTACGCTTTGCCGACCGGGAAATCAAGGGCCTTGTGGGATTGGTGCCGGCGATGAACAGTCTGTCCACGAATTAGTGTCTGTCCCACAGGTACCCCTGTGTTTATCGAAAAAATGAAGTGGTATGATGAAAATATGAAAAAACAATATCTATTTAGCATCATATTTATTTTGTTAATTATGTCTTGTAATACTACTGGGCATAATAATGTATTAAATAATCCATATAAAAAGATAGAAAATTATAATGGAAATGTTTCATTATATATAAAAGACAGAATTATAGGCCCGAATCAATTTGTAATAAATCGTATAAATCAAATGGACGTTACTGATATGTATTCCGGATATGAATTAACGGACATAGAAAAGAATACTTTTATGGAATATTACGATTTGTTGCCGGAAACCTATAAAAACATTATGAAAGAAAAGATTTATGCAATATATTTTATAAACAATTTCAAAGGTGCGGGAATGGTTGATTGTGTATTTGATGGGAATAACAATGCATATATGATTTTATTTTTTAACAGGGAGTTACTCAATAAAACAATATCCGAATGGATTGAGTATAGAGACAATTCATCATTTACAAATAATGAAAATATAAATATCGAAGCAAGTTTTAATACAGATTATTTGGCATTACTTTTTGGATTATTACATGAAACAAGCCATATTTATGATTTTTATCATAATATAACTCCATATATAGACCCATTCTTAATGAATATTTATAAAATTGATTATTCAAAACATTTTATACAAAACATTTGGGACGATTTCAAGAAACCAAAAAATATCTATGACTTCCTTTCAATTTACAAAATTTCTTTTTATGATTTAGGGAATAAAATAGATAAAGAATTGTCAATGGAATTATATGAAAACTTAATTAACACCCCATTTAGTTCGTTATATGGTTCTGCTTCATGGGCGGAAGATTTTGCTGAAACATATACATATTATTATTTGAATAAATATTTCGGAATAAGATATGAATTAAAAATTTATAAAGATAGTGAACTAAATGTGATTTATTGTCCAAATGATAATCCATTGGTGGTTGAGAGATATAGATTTTTTGAGAAAATATATAAATAAAAGCAGCCCAAACGTCGTATAACAGGCCTGTTTACACCTTTTTGTCCTGCCGGACAAACCGGGCCAGTAGGCGGCTCGGGCTCCGGTTTGCCTGAGTCATTGCGCTACGTTCATTTCTGCGCAAAACCTCCGCCACTTTTTGTCGGCCCTGGTCTTTGCTGTGCAAAGCCTTTATTCGGGCCGTCAAAACATCGTAAACAGCTGGAACGTTATGCGAAATAATTTTTTATTGGCATACAAATTCTCCGTCAATGCGAATAAAACTATATAAAAATAATCCAAAGGCTTGTATATATTTTTACGACAAACGTTTTTTCCGTGGGGTAATGTTAAAAGGAAAAAT